>NZ_JAQMIL010000018.1:0-132006 GCF_029990105.1 Bradyrhizobium sp. Arg237L
ACCTGAACGAAACGAGAATTGTGTTACCCATGTCGTCGGTTTGAAGTGTTACCCATGTCGCCGGTTGCTCATTTCGTAGCCCGGGTGGAGCGCAGCGCAACCCGGGACTTCTTAAGACTGCGTTGAGAGCGGCTCCGGGTTACGCTGACGCTCACCCGGGCTACGGCACTGGTGCGCCGCTCAGTCCCGCATCGTGCGCAAGGTGATGGAGTAGCGGGGTGCTTCGACGGCGGGGATGCTATGCTCCCAGATTTGCCTGGCCTCACCCGAGAGCAGGTAGATCGACCGGGGTTGCGCCTCCAGGGTGAAGCGCTCCCACTTGTCGCCGGCCGGGCGGCGGAAGCGGAACTTGCACGGCGATCCCAGCGACAGGCCGAAGATCCGGTCGAATTGCGGCTTGTCGCGGTGCCAGCCGATGCCGACGCCGGTCTCGTATTCGGTGCAGAGCGCCTGGGCGATCTCGGTCCCTGATCCGCCAAAGGCCTCGACCTGCCCGATCACGGGGCCAAGCCAGTCGGGGATGAAATCGGCCTCGCGTAGCCGGCGCTCCGTATAGTCGTAGCGGAAGCCAAACGAGGCCACCCGCCGCTTGCCCTGATATTGGCCGAACTGGAACGGCTGCAGCGGAAGCGCCGCGATGCGCGCGATCAGTTCCCGCTCGATGTCGGGCGAAAGGAAATCGGCGGCATAGCGCAGTCCCTCCGGCGCTGAAAACGCGGAGGAATTGTCGGCAAAAAGGGCGAGCTGCTCGGTCAGGCCGGCGGTCCTTATCTCGGCATGGCAGGATCGGCCCTTAATATAGGGCGGAACAGCGCGGCATGAAGGGGGCCGTCGATCGCATCGCCGGACCAGGTGCGGCGGCCCTTCACGCGCGCGTGCGTCACTCCGCGGCCATCTCCTGCGCGCCGCCGAGCAATTTCACATTGAGGCGGCCGCCGGCGAACAGCATGTCGTCGAGCGCCTCGTCGATGTCGGCTGATATCACCGACTTGCCGCCGTCGCGCGCGATGCTGGCCTGTGCGAGGCGCCGCATCAGCTCCTTGATGAAGGCGGCGCTGACGCCATCCGTGCGCCGCACCGCTTCATCGACGGTGCTCTCCTCAAGCGGCAGGTTCTTGCCATAGAGCCGCACGAGCTTGCCGCGGCCGATCGCATCCGGCAGCGGCACCTCGATCGCTTGGTCGATGCGGCCGGGCCGGCCGGCCAGCGCGCTTTCGAGCTCTTCGGGGCGATTGGTGGTGAGCACGAACAGGATGTCGGCATCCTCCTTCAACCCGTCCATCTCGTTGAGCAATTTGTTGAGCAGCGATTCCTCGCACGGGCCCATCAGTTCGCGGTCGCTGGCAATCAGGTCTACGTCTTCGATGACGACCATCGTCGGCTGCAGCAGCCGCGCCAGATTCATGTAGGCTTCGAGCAGCCCGATCTGTTCGGCGGTGATGATCAGCGTCGTATGTCCCGGCAGGTTGGTCGCGAGATAGCGGATGGTGTGAGTTTTGCCGGTGCCCGGCGGGCCATAGAGCAGGATGCCCTTGCGCGTCGACTGACCCAGTCGGCGCAGCGCGTCGCGGCTACCGACAAAGTTCAGAACATTGCGCTCAAGCAGTCTTAGGGTCGGTTCGGGCAGGATAACGGCCTCGCGATCGATCGGCGGCAACCGGTGCACCGTTACTCCCCTTGAGCGTCCGCGATATTCGGCTCCGCCGTCGAGCGAAAGAATCTTGCCGCGATAGGAGCGTGCTGCCTGCACCGCTTGCTCGAGTTCCGAAAAACAGCGCTGCACGAAGGTGTCGCCGGTTGCGCCGGTCGGCACCGCGATCTCGATCCGGATCGCGTCCTCGTTGCGGGATTCGCGATAAATTGATAGCAGCACCGCGTAGCGAAGCTCGCCAGCGCGGCACAGCCACAATCCGTTGTTAAGACATTTCACCGCCGCCGGCTCGCCGACGTCGACTTCATAATACTGCGGCGGAGCGATCACCGGCGCATTGCGCCCGTCATTCATCAATCCCGCAAAAGTCAGCGTCTCGTAGCGATATTCTTCGTGGACGCCGAAGAAGTGGATCGGTGAGGCGAGCAATCGGTCCAGCGCGACTTGAACGTCCGCACGCATATGACCCGGAAAGCCGCGCGCCCGCGTCACGAGCTGGTTGCGCGGAATGCCGGCAAAATGCCAATCAATCGCGACGTATGTGTATCTGAATTCTTCGCCCTGCAATTTTTCGGATGCATCCCTTGCCGCGAGCAGGCAATCGCTGCAGAGGCAGGCGATCTTGTCGCCGAGCTGCACCTCCTGCACCGGCGGCGGCGCGCCGCACAAATCGCATGGGCCGCTGGTCCTTACTGCCTCGCTGGTAATCTGAAGACGATGCCCGGCCGCGCTGATGCGCTGTTGCGCGGTTTTCCAAAGCGCCGCCGCGACCCGGGACGGATAAGGGCCGCAGGTGGCATTGCCTTGCTGGTCGATCTCGGCCGCGAACAGGATCGCCTCCCGTTCCGACTTGCCGAACACGGCGCGCAAGAGCTCCCTGACGAACTCCCGTGGCGTCTCATCATCATTGTGGAAGACAAACTGAAACGATTCGGCGCCGGTATACCCGTCGTCCATGAAATACCTCTTGTACGCAACTTAAGATCGAAAGAACAAAAAAAGAACATCACGAAACCTGCCCTTCGTCAAGCAGGCCAAACTAGAAAATGTCGGAGAGCTTTGCCGGAGGACGATTCGACACATCTTCGGCAGATTGACGGCGCACAGACCGCGATACCGATTCGCCGTTCGCGCGGGCCGCGCTTGTGAACTGCCTGTCGCTGCGACTTGATCAAATCGGCGGGCATGGTCCATAAGCGGCGTCCTCGCGACCGGTGGTTCGGTTGCTTCGAAGTGGTGCAGAGGGAATTGCGTGGCAAAGATTCATCAGCAGATTGCGCAAGAGCTTGGCGTGCGCGAACAGCAGGTCGAGGCGGCCGTCACGTTGCTCGACGGGGGCGCCACGGTGCCGTTCATTGCCCGCTATCGCAAGGAATTGACCGGCGCGCTCGATGACGCGCAATTGCGCACGCTGGAAGAACGGCTCACCTATCTGCGCGAGCTCGAGGAGCGCCGCACCGCGATCCTCAATTCGATTCGCGAGCAGGGCAAGCTCGATGCCGCGCTCGAAGCGCAGATCATGGCCGCCGACAACAAGGCGCGTCTGGAGGACATCTATCTTCCCTACAAGCCGAAACGTCGCACCAAGGCCGAGATCGCCAAGGAGGCCGGGCTCGAACCTTTGTCCGAGCTGTTGATGACGCAGCCGCAGCATGATCCGAAAGCGCAGGCGGCAGGTTTCGTCGATGCGGAGAAGGGCGTGGCCGATGCCGCCGCGGCGCTGGAAGGCGCGCGCGCGATCCTGGTCGAGCGCTTCGACGAGGACGCCGATCTGATCGGCGCGCTGCGCGAGGAGGTGTGGACGAATGCGCGCATGGTCTCAGCCGTGCGCAAGGGCAAGAAGACCGAGGGCGAAAAGTTCAAGGACTATTTCGACTTCAGCGAGCCGCTGCACAAGCTGCCGTCGCACCGCATCCTGGCGCTGTTCCGCGGCGAAAAGGAGGAGATTCTCGACCTGCAGATGCAGCCGGAGGCAGAGCCGCCGGTTGCCGGCGTGCCGAGTGCCTATGAATTGAAGATCATGAAACGTTTCGGCATTTCCGATCTCGGCCGTCCCGGCGACAAATGGCTGATCGAAACCGTGCGCTGGGCGTGGCGCACCAAGATCCAGGTGCATCTCAACATCGACCTGCGCATGCGGCTGTGGACGGCGGCGGAAACCGAAGGGGTGCGGGTGTTCGCCTCCAACCTGCGCGACCTCTTGCTGGCGGCGCCCGCCGGTGCGCGTGTCACCATGGGGCTCGATCCCGGCTATCGCACCGGCGTCAAGGTCGCCGTCGTCGATGCGACCGGCAAGGTGCTGGCGACGACAGCGGTCTATCCGCACGAGCCGCAGCGGCAATGGGACGAGGCGCTCGCGATCCTCGGTAAGCTCGCCATTCAGCATCGCGTCAACCTGATCGCGATCGGCAACGGCACGGCCTCGCGCGAGACCGATAAGCTCGCCACCGAACTGGTGAAGCGGCTGCCGGACTTGAAGATGACGAAGATCGTCGTCTCGGAGGCCGGCGCTTCCGTTTATTCGGCCTCTGCCTATGCGTCGGAGGAACTGCCCGGGCTGGACGTCACCCTGCGCGGCGCGGTGTCGATCGCCCGCCGCCTGCAGGATCCGCTCGCCGAGCTGGTGAAGATCGATCCCAAGGCGATCGGCGTCGGCCAGTATCAGCACGATCTCGGCGAAAGCAAGCTGGCGCGCTCGCTCGATGCCGTGGTGGAAGACTGCGTCAACGCCGTCGGCGTCGACGTCAACACCGCCTCCGTCCCGCTGCTGTCGCGGGTGTCGGGCATCGGGCCCGGCTTAGCGCAAAGCATCGTGCAGCACCGCGACTCGAACGGCCCGTTCAAGTCGCGCAAGGCGCTGAAGGAGGTGCCGCGGCTGGGGCCGAAGGCGTTCGAGCAATGCGCCGGCTTCCTGCGCATCAATGATGGCGAGGACCCGCTCGATACGTCCGGCGTGCATCCCGAAGCCTATCCGGTGGTGCGCCGAATTCTCGCAGCGACCAAGAGCGACATCAAGGCGCTGATCGGCAACAGCGAGATCGTGCGCCAGTTGAAGCCGCAATCGTTCGTCGACGAGACCTTTGGCCTTCCGACGGTCACCGACATCCTGCGCGAACTGGAAAAGCCCGGCCGCGATCCCCGTCCGGCGTTCAAGGCTGCGGTGTTCAAGGAAGGCGTCGAGGAGATCAAGGACCTCCGGGTCGGCATGATCCTCGAGGGCACCGTCACCAATGTCGCTGCCTTCGGCGCCTTCGTCGACATCGGGGTGCATCAGGACGGGCTGGTGCACATCTCGGCGATGTCCAGGACCTTCATCAAGGATCCGCGCGAGGTCGTCAAACCCGGCGACATCGTCAAGGTGAAGGTGCTGGACGTCGAAGTCGCCCGCAAGCGCATCGCGCTGACGCTGCGGCTCGACGACGAGACCGGCAAGAAGGATTCGAAGGGCTCATCGCGCGACGGTGCTCGCGGGCCGATGACGTCCTCTGCCCCGCGCAAGCAAGAACAGCCCGGCAACGCCTTCGCCGACGCCTTCCGTCGCGCCAACGAGAAGAACGGCAAACCGTTGCGCTGAGCGGAGGCAGCCTCCGCGGGCTGATCTCTCATCGTGCTCGCGGACGCAGCCACTCACTCCAAACCTCTTCCCGTCAAGGACGGGAGACGTGCCATCGCTCGCCTTTATCAAGATCAGGCACGGAAGATAACTTTCGTGTCAGAATCTGTCACCTTTGTCAGTTGAAGTCGAAGGAAGATTTGGCTCTCCTGATCCTTCTCTTGTCGCGACGTGATGCGTCGCTGCAATTCAACCAGGAGGAATCGGGATGAAGAGCAAGCTCGTCAATTCCCTTATCGCGGGTGCGCTCACGACCGCGCTTGCGCTGGCATCGCCGGCCTTCGCTCGCGGAGGCTTCGGGGGCGGCGGCGGTGGCGGCTTCCATGGCGGCGGCATGGGCGGTGGCTTTCACGGCGGTGGCATGGGCGGCGGCTTTCACGGCGGCGGCTTTGGCGGAGGCCTCCGCGGCGGTGGCTTCGGAGGCGGGATGCATGCCATAGGCGGAGGTCCGCGTTTCGGCGGCATGGGCGGAGGACCGCGTTTTGCCGCCATAGGCGGAGGACCGCGTTTTGTGGGTGGGCGGTTTGCCAGTGCGCGGTTCGCGAATGCTGCATTCGCGCCTCGCTTCGCGAGCCCTGCCTTTCGAGGCGCAGCCTTTCGAAGCGCAGCCTTCCGGCATGGCTTCCATAACCGCTTCTTCCGCAACCGCTTCAATCGCTTTGCGTTCATCGGCGTGCCCTTCGGCTACGCCGCCTACGCCGGCTACTACGACGACTGCTGGACCAGAGTGTGGACGGGATATGGACTGCAGTGGGTCAACGTCTGCGGGTACGACGGTTACTACTGACTGCCGAACGACGGTGTGATGATCGCGCCAGGGTACCTTCCGGCGAAGCCTCGCCGGGTGGGCCTTGGGTAATCGTCACATTCATGTGAGCCGTCCCGCGCAACCATCGGAGTACGATGAGCGTCTCCGACAAAGCCAGTTGCGCGACGTCCTGGTCTGCAGGAACGCCGCGCCTTCGTGGCCAGTCATTCGGAAGAAGACCATGACGGCAGGTCATCGCCGCATTCTGGTCGTCGAGGACGACCCGGAAACCGCCGGCCAACTCGCCGAGCAACTCACGAGCAGCGGCTATGAGGTGGATCTGGCCGCGAGCGGCAACGAAGCCCTGCGCCGCGGCACGTCTCGCGACCATGCCGTGATCACGATCGACCGCATGCTTCCCGACATCGATGGCCTCACGGTCATGCGTCAATTGCGCGACGGTGGCGTCGCCGCTCCCTTCCTGATCATCAGCGCGCTCGGCGAGGTCGATGATCGGGTCCGTGGCCTGCGCGCCGGCGGCGATGATTATCTCGTCAAGCCTTTCTCCTTTGTCGAATTGCTGGCGCGGCTGGAAGCGCTTGGCCGGCGCAGCGAAACCATCGCCAAGGACACCATCCTGCGGGTCGGCGATCTCGCCATCGACCTGATCTCGCGCACCGCCAACCGCCGCGGCAAGGACATTCCGCTGCTCCCGCGGGAATTTCAGCTTCTGGAGTATCTGGTCCGCAACGAAGGCCGCGTCGTCTCCCGCGCGATGCTGCTGCAGCACGTGTGGGATCTCCACTTCGATCCCTCGACCAATATCATCGACGTCTATGTCGGACGCGTGCGTCGCAAGGTCGACGACCAGCAGGCCTATCCGTTGATCCATACCGTCCGCGGCATGGGGTACTGTCTCCGTGCTCCTGGCTGATACACTGAGGTCAACGACCTTCAAGCTGGCGCTGGCCGCGATCGTGACCTTTGGCGTAATCGCCTCCGCCATCTTCATCTATGTCTATCTGTCTACTGCCTCTTTCGTGCGCAGCCGATCAGATCAGGCCATCATGGCCGAATATTCCAGTTTGCTCGGCGCTTACGAGCGATCAGGACGCAGGGAACTGATCGAGCTGATCCAAAATCGGATAGCTGGCAGCAGTCCTGCAGAACACGTGTATCTCCTGGTCGATCATGCATCGGCCGTTCTCGCCGGCAATCTCGACAAATGGCCTTCGGCGGCCACGGCAGCGCAGGGATGGACGGAGTTTCATGCCCCTCGTGCGTCGGATGCAGCAAGTCAATCGCGGTTTCGCGCCATGTCTGCAACGCTGCCGGGCGGCGATCGTCTGCTGGTGGGAACTGATATCAGCGACCTCGACGGCTTTGCCGCCAAGATCTGGGCGGCGGTAATTGCGATCATTTTCTTGATGTTTGTGATTGCGGTGGTGGCGAGCATCCTGGTCACGCAGCGAACGGTGGGACGAATAGAAGAGATCAACGCGACCAGCCGGGCCATCATGCAAAGCGGCCTCGACAAGCGAATTCCGCTGCGCGGCAGTCATGACGAATGGGATCGCGTGGCGGAGAACCTGAACCTGATGCTCGATCGCATCGAGGCCTTGATGGGCGACGTCAAGCAGGTGAGCGACAATGTCGCGCATGATCTGCGGACGCCGCTCACCCGGATGCGCGGACGGCTGGAGAAGGCCTTTCACGGCGGGCGTATCGGCGAGAACGATCAAGCGCTGATCGGCGACACGATCGCGGACCTCGATGCTGTCCTGGGGATGTTTTCGTCGATCACGCGGATCGCGCATATCGAGACCCAGGTGCGCAAGGGCGCGTTTCGCAACGTGAACCTGGTCGAGATCGCAAGCGAGGTTGTCGAGCTCTATGATGCCGCGGCGGAGCGCGATGGCACCGATCTTTCCATAACTGGCGACCGCGAGGTGCGGGTGACCGGCGACCGCGATCTCCTGTTCGATGCCATCGCCAACCTCGTGGACAATGCCATCAAGCACGGCCGCGCCGGTGGCAAGATCGTGGTCGCCTGCGAAAATGTCGATGACGGGGCCGTCATTGCGATCACGGATGACGGGCCCGGAATTCCCCAGTGCGAACGCGACCATGTCTTCAAGCGATTTTACCGGCTCGAGCAGAGCCGCTACACGCCTGGAAACGGCCTTGGACTGAGCCTAGTCGCCGCGGTGGCCAACCTTCATGGCGCCCGGATCGAGATGCTCGATCATTCACCGGGTCTTCAGTTCAAGCTCTGGTTCTCGGCGCCGGCGAGTTAGCGGAATTGTCTGTCGACAACAGGCCAGTGAAGAGCGGACGGGCGTAGAGCCGAACCGCGGTCTCCGGGGTGATACCAGGCGCCCATCGCTGCAACTCGGACGCTGCATTGACCATCGTCGACACGAGCTGCGCGGCAATGGAGGCGTCGAGCGTGCGCACCTGGCCCTGTTCCATTCCTTCCACGATAAACCTGCCGAAACGCTCGGTGAGGCGGTTGAGCCCGGCCTGGGCATCCTTTCGCCGGCCGAGCGGGAGCGCACCCCAGGCAGTGATCCGCAGCAGGGGTCCCTGATCGGACAGTTGAAAGCGGACAAGCTCCCGCGCGCTCGTGCAGAGGCGAGCCCAACCGGATGGGCTGCGCTCGATGGCGAGCGACTGCATTCTCCGGACCACGTCAAAGGTTCGTTCGAAGCAGGCGAGGATCAATTCGTCCTTGCTCGTGTAGTGATGATAGAACGATCCCTTGGTCAGGTTGAGGCTGCTCGCGATCCTTTCCAGCGATGCGCCGCGATAGCCCTGTTCATTCACCATCATGGTGGCCGCGCGCAGAAAGGCCTCTGGAACGACGTCCCGTGCGGTCGCAGCTCGCGGCCAACCGAGCTCGGGCGCTCCGCCTTCCCGCCAGGATTTGGGGGACCGGGCAAGGCCATCGATCAGGATCGCAGACATCCTTTCAGCCGCCGGCCGATAGTCGGACGGCTCATAGCGTGATATCCACGCCCGCATCATGTTGACGAGCGACAGCAGGAGGTGGGCTCTCGCATTTCGCGACAGGCGATCTTCCGCCGACTCGCTGCGGGGAAGCAGCGAGCGCACGCTGCGGAACAGATCGTTGTAGGCGTCGAACACGCGACGTGCATGGGATCCGGTCAGTGCGCGGATATCGTTGAAGAACACCAGCTCGTCCCGCGTGCCGGTGGCGATCTCCGCCAAGAGATTGGCGTAGCCGCATACATAGCTGCGGATTCTGTCTTCCGGCCGGCTCTCCCGTGCCGCGTCGAGGACCACGGTTTTGGTTGTCTCTATCGCCGCGAGCAGACATGCCGCCGCGAGGTCTTCCTTGCGGCGATAGTAGTAGGTGATGCTGTGGGTCAGGAGCCCGACATCCGCTGCGATCTCGGCCAAAGTCGCGCCCTTCAGGCCATCGCGGTTGAACAGGCGCGCCGATGTTCCGATGATCGCCTCGCGCCGCTTCAGGTATTTTTGCGTGTACCGAGCCGGATCACTGCGCCGCGTCGACCTCTCGGACGGCATTATTGTGCGGCCATGTCGTGGAGGTGGCAGGCGACGGCCCGACCGGCACCGAGGTCGCGCAGCGCAGGATCCTCGTGTCGACAGCGATCCATCGCAAGCGGACAGCGCGTGTGAAAGCGACAGCCGGACGGCGGATTCATGGCGCTCGGCACCTCGCCCGAGACCGGAACGCGTTTGCGGGTGGCCTCGACGACGGGATCTGCGACCGGCACGGCCGCCAGCAGTGCCTGGGTATAAGGATGGAGCGGCTTACGATAAATCTCGTCCCGTGCCGCGATTTCGACGATCCGCCCAAGGTACATCACGGCGATGCGGTCGCTGACGTGGCGGACCACGGCAAGGTCATGGGCGATGAAGAGATAGGCCATGCCGAGCCGCTGCTGCAGCTCGACGAAGACGTTCACCACCTGCGCCTGGATCGACACGTCAAGCGCAGAGACCGGTTCATCGCAGATGATGAGCGCGGGCTCAAGTGCCAGCGCGCGCGCAATGCCGATCCGCTGTCGTTGGCCGCCGGAGAATTCGTGCGGGAAGCGGTCGGCCATGTCGGGCAACAGCCCGACAGTCCGCATCAACTGGGCGATTCGTTGATCAAAGGCCTTCCTGTCGTTCGCGAGGCCATGAACCTCGAGCGGTTCGCCGATGATATCGCGGACCTTCATGCGCGGATTGAGCGATCCGAACGGATCCTGATAGACCATCTGCATGCGCCGGCGCAGCGGACGCAGGCTGGACTTGTCGAAATGGGTAATGTCCTGGCCTTCGAACTCGATGCGCCCGCCGGACGGCTCCAACATCCGCAGGATTGCAAGGCCCGTCGTCGATTTTCCGCAACCGCTCTCGCCGACAAGGCCAAGCGTTTCGCCGCGTTTCAACTGGAAGGAGACGCCGTCGACGGCCTTTACCGTCGCCACCTGCTTGCGGAACACCGCGCCCTTGTGCACGGGGAAGTGCACCTGCAGATCATCGACGCGGAGGAGGACATCGGCCTCAGACATGTGCTGGTGTCTCCAGCCAGCAGGCGGTTTGGTGTTGCGGGCCTATCTCGGCCAGCGCCGGCCGCTCGCGCTGGCAAAGCTCGGTGGCCTGCCTGCAGCGCGGCGCGAACGCGCATCCTGTCGGCAGCCTGGCGAGGTTGGGCGGCTGTCCGTCGATCGGCACCAGGCGCTTGCTGGTGTCGCCGTCGAGCCGCGGCACCGACGCCATCAGGCCGCGCGTATAGGGGTGGCGGGGATTGGCATAAAGCTCGCGCGCCGGCGCCTGTTCCACCACGCGCCCCGCATACATCACGACGACGCGGTCCGCATATCGTGCGACCACTCCGAGGTCGTGCGTGATCAGGATCAGCGAGCAATGGGAACTTTGGGCGAGATCCTTCAGGAGATCGAGGATCTGCGCCTGAACCGTCACGTCGAGCGCCGTGGTCGGCTCGTCAGCGATGATCAGCCGTGGCTCGCAGGCCAGCGCCATCGCGATCATGGCACGCTGGCGCATGCCGCCCGAGAACTGATGCGGATAGGCGCGGAGCCGCGATTCCGCATCCGACATCCGCACCCGTCCGAGCAGTTGCTTGGCCGTGCCGAGCGCCGCATCCCAGGGCTTGCGCCGATGGACATTGATCGGTTCGGCAACCTGCAATCCCACCGTGAGCACCGGATTGAGCGAGCTCATCGGCTCCTGGAAGATCATGGCGATGCGGTTGCCGCGTATCTCCATGATCTCGCGCTCGGAGAGCTTGGTGAGGTCAGTGCCTTCGAACAGGATCTCGCCGCTTTCGATCCGGCCGGGCGGCGAGGGGATCAGGCGCAGGATCGACAGCGCGGTCACGCTCTTGCCTGAGCCCGACTCGCCGACAACAGCCACCGTCTCGCCCACGCCGACATCGAAGGAGACGTCATCGACGGCGGTCACCGCCCCCCGCCCGCGACCGAACCGGGTCACGAGGTTGCGTACGCTAAGGAGAGGTTTGGCTGCCGTCGTCATTGCAAGGCTCACCGTTCCTAATAACCAAGCTTCTTCTTCAAGCCCTGATCGATCCAGAGTCGAGCATGGATAGGACCGGGTCGCTCGGAGCCGACACGCAGTTCGCCGCCATAGTTCTTCACCCACGGCCACCATGCCGTATAGAAGTAGTCGACGGGCAGCCAGATATAGGGGACCTTGTCCACGATCTCGCGCGTCAACGCCTTGATCATTTCCTGGCGCTTTGACTCGTCCCGCTCCAGGTAGACGTCGTTCATCTTTTTATCGAACTCTGGATCGGAGTATTGCGACGGATTCCAGGTCTGCTTGGTGACGAAGCTCTTGCGGATCGACGTCGTGGGATTGGTGTGGCCGTTGCGCATGAAATAGCCCGCGGCGTTGGTCTTCGTCGTCATGGCGGAGAGGAAGGCGCCATATTCCATCGGCTGGATCTCCAGCTTGACGCCCACTTTCTCTAGATAAGCCGCAACCAGCGGCAGCAGATCCATGTGATCCGGCGAGCAGGAGCAGACCTGGACCTTGAAGGAGAAGCCGTTTGGGTATCCGGCCTCCTTCAGCAAGGCCTTCGCCTTGTCAGGATTGTAGGTGAAGAGCTCCTTCACGCTGTCGGGCATGCTCTCCAGCGGCTCGTAATAGCCGATGTAGTCCGGATGCATGGGATAGGCGAACAGTTCGGCATTGCCATTATAGTAGGAGGCCACGATCTCCTTCTTGTTGACCGCCATGTTCAGGGCGCGTCGCACACGAATGTCGTCGAACGGCTTGGTGTCGACGCGCATGGCGAGGAAGGTGCCGCCGGTCCCGAGCGAACGCGACCACTGCAATTGGGGCGCACTCTTCTTCAATTCGTCCACGGCGGTCCATCTGATCGATTCGAGAAGGTCGAGCTTGGCAGTGCGGAGCGCGGTGAGGTATGTGGCCTCGTCCTTTATGGTGCGATAGACGATCTTGTCGACGAACGGCAGCTTGTACTCCTGGCCGCCGATCTTTTCCTTGTCCCAGTAGATAGGGTTCTTCGAGAATGTGACGGCGTTGCCCTGGACATAGTCGGTCAGCATGAATGGGCCGGTGCCGTTGGCGTTCTTCCAGTTGCCGGCGCCGGCGTCGACCACTTCCTTCGGCACGATGCCGGAATAATAGCCCCAGCCGAAACGGTAATCCCACTCGGCGTGATAGTTGTTGAAGGTAAAGACGACCGTATGCGGGTCGGTCGCCTCGACTTTCTGCACATGATCGAAATAGGTCGGGACCTTCTTCGGGCTCTTGTCGAGGCGGTAGTAGCTTTGCACGACGTCGTCGGCGACGAGCTCGCGTGAGGCCATCACGCCCGGCTTTTCGGGAAACATGACGCCCTTGCGGAGCTTGACCTCGACGCGGAGCGGATTTTCCTTCCATTCCCAGCTTTCCGCGAGTTCACCCTTGATGGCGTCGCTCGGCAGCCAGGCGTCGGGCACGAAGCTGTATTTGCCGCCGTTGCGCTTGGCCTTGGAAAGATCGCCGACAAAGAGCTGTTCGTACATCAGCCCGGTGTCCTGCTGGAATTTCCAGGTCCAGTCGGCGGGATCCCACGACAGGGGCGACAGGGTCACATAGACCATGCCGATGTTGAGCGTGCCGCCCGCTTGCGGCTTTTCATCCGCCAGGGCTGGCGACTGCGCCAGGCCAAGCGTGGCCGCGATGGCCAAACCTCGCGCGAAACCGCCGAACGTCGTCTTCCGATCCATGTTCCTCTCCCTCCTCTTTGTTTGTTTTGTATGGCCGCCGGCTATCGCGATCCGCGCATGCGCGGGTCGAGCAGGTCGCGCAGGGCATCGCCAAAGACGTTGGTGGCATAGACGACGATGGTCAGGCAGAGCCCCGGCGCCAGGGCCAGCCATGGACCCTGGAACATGTACGTTCGCCCGCTGCCCGACAGCAGTCCGCCCCAGGTCGGCGCCGGCGGGGGAACGCCAAGACCGAGAAACGACAGTCCGGATTCGACGAGGATCACGGCGCCGACGCGGGTCGTGAACAGCACGATGATCGGCGGCATGATGTTGGGCAGGATATGCCGCCAAAGGATACGGCTGGTGGAGGCACCGATCGACTGGCTGGCGTGCACATACATGTGCTCGCGCACGGAGACGACGGCGCCGCCTATGATGCGGGAGCCGGCGATGCCGAAGGCAAGGCTCAACACGCCGATGATCTGCGGCATGCCCGGACCGACCACGGAGACGACGGCGATCAGGATCACGAGTTCGGGAAAGGACATGTAGGCATCGACGAACCGCTGCGTGATCATATCGAAGCGGCCGCCGAGATAGCCTGTCAGCGCGCCGATCAGCACCGAGATCACGGTTGCGAGAAACGCGGCCGAGAAACCGATGATCACCGAAAGGCGGGCGCCATACAGGCAGCGCGAGAACAGGTCCCGGCCGAGATTGTCGGTGCCGAAGAGATGCGCCCACGACGGCGGCTTCAGCCGCTGTATGGGATTGATCTCGTTGAAGCCATAGGGCGCCAGCACATCCGCGAACAGGCCGGCAAAGACGAACAGCAGAAAGATGATTCCGGCCGCGGCACCAAACGGCTTCTCGCGGAACAGGCGGCCCAGAAACTGCAGTGCTGGGTTGCGTCTCGTCTCCTGGCCGACGGAGGGATTGGCCTGTTCGATCGCCGTCATCTGGTCCTCACCCGGGGATCGAGCAGCCCGTAGCTGAGATCGACCATGAGGTTGATGAGCATCACTGCGAGTCCCACCGTCAGGAACACGCCGGTGATAATCGGGTAGTCTCGCTGATTCACCGCCTCGAGCAGGAGAAGCCCCATGCCGGGGATGACGAAGATCTGCTCGATGATGATGGCGCCGCCGATCAGCAAGGGGGCCTGGAGGCCCACGAGCGTAATCACGGGAATGAGGGCGTTGCGCAAGGCGTGGCGCATGATGACGAGGCGTTGGTTGAGACCCTTGGCGCGGGCGGTGCGGATGTAGTCCTGGCGCAGCACCTCCAGCATCATGGTGCGCGTCATGCGCATCGTGACAGCCGACAGGCTCGCGCCGAGAACCATGGCCGGCACGATCATCTGCTTGAGGTTCTGGATCGGGTCGTCGCCGAACTTCACGTAGTTCACTTCGGGCGACCAGCCCCACCAGATCGATGGGAACACCATCACCATGGTGCCCATCCAGAAGCTCGGCACGGCCAGCAGGAGGATCGAAAACGAGCGCGCGACGAAATCTCCCACCGTGTCCTGCCGAACGGCGGAGTAGACGCCAATCGGGAGCGCGATCACGAGACCCACCGCGAGCGCGATGACGCCGAGCTCAAAGGTGACAGGCAGGCGCTGCAGGACGAGCTCGAGGACGGGAGTCGACTGCCAGAGCGACCGGCCGAAATCGCCTTTCAAGATGCCGGCGATCCAGATCAGGTATTGTTCGGCCATAGGCTTGTCGAGGCCGAGCGCATGAACGAGCTGTTCGCGGCTCAGCTTGTCGGCCGCCAGATCGTTCTGGCTCAGCATCATGTCGATCACGTCGCCCGGAATCATCCGTACCGTGGCGAACACGATCAGACTGGCAAACAGCAGCGTGGGGATCAGCGCCAGCAGCCGGCGCACAATGTATCCGTACAAGGGCCTACCCGCTGATGGTAGCAGCCATCGAGCATTCCGGAAGTTCGAAAAGAGTCTTCGCTGGCTTCACCTTGCAGTCCTCCCTCTTGCAATCGGTCTGTTGCCGATTTTTCGTGAGGAGAAATTCGCCGCTCAACTTGCGTTGCAACGCGGCAATTTCTAGCGTTTCCTCACTGTTGTTAGGATCGTATCACCGCTTAGCGCGCTTGCAACAGCTTCGTGGATGCGACGACTGCCTCCGAGCGCGCTGGCAGCCACCATACTCGGTTTTTGAAAATGCAGGTGCGGCTCGTGGCCGCAGTGGGGTCACGATCAGGGCGCCGGAAGAAAGTTCCTGGAGCATGATGAGATGAGATCGAATCGTATCCGCGATGAACGCTGCGCTCCCTCTCCCGCAAGCGGGAGAGGGCTGGGGTGAGGGTGTCTCCACGATGGGACTTTCCGTGGGGAGAGAGCCCTCACCCGCTGCGCCAAGAGCGCAGCGACCTCTCCCGCAAGCGGGAGAGGTGGGAGGCTTGCGATGTCCAACCGATCCGATCAGTTCGGATCATGCTGCTGCGCGGAATATCGCCGCGGTTATTCCGCGGCTTCCGCGCCGCGTGGCTCGTCTTTCCGCTCGAGCGGCGACTGCAGCACGAGCATCGTCTGCGGTGGCCGGGCGATCTGGATGTTGAGTTCGTGGAAGCGCTTCTTCATCCGCCGGTAGAACTCGCGCTGCACCGGCCAGCGTCCGGAGTCGGTGCATTGGATCTGCCCGACGATGGTCGTCATGGTGGCATCGACCTTGTCGACGCCCCAGAGATCGAGATCACCGCGGATCATGTGCTGGAATGCGGGATCCTTGCGCAGCTCGGCGCCGATCTCCTTCAGCACGGCGCCGACGCGATCGGGATCTTCGTTGTAGTCCACGTTGACGCTGACCGCGGCATTGCCGATGCCGCGGTTGGTATTGGTGACTGATGTCACCGAGCTGAACGGGATGATGTGCACGGAACCATCGCCGGCGCGCAGCCGGATGGTGCGGATCGAGAGGTTCTCGACGACACCAGACAGGCCCGACACGGTAACGAAGTCGCCGACCTGCATCGCGTTCTCGAGCAGGAGGAACAGCCCGGTGATGACGTCCTGCACCAGTTTCTGCGAGCCGAAGCCGATGGCGATGCCGACGATGCCGGCGCCGGCCAGGAGTGGCGCGATGTTGACGCCGAGCTGGCTCAGCGCCGTCAGCGCGACGACGGTGAGGATGATCGACAGCAGCGTCGTGCGCAGCATCGGCAGGAAGGTGCGCATCCGCGCGGCGCGGGCGTAGCGTCCCTCGCGCGAGAGCTGCAGCAGATGCTGCTCGACGGCGGCATTGACCGCTTCCCAGATCGCAAGCGCGACCACGCCGGCGATGGCGACCGTGATCAGCGCCGATAGCAGGCGGCCGCCGATATGATCGCTCGTGAACCATTCCGCCGCATCCAGGCCCCAGACCTCGAGCAGCGCGATCACGGTGATGACAGCGATCACGCCCGAGACGATGCTCCGCAACGCAGGGAAATACCGGTTGGCGCGTGCTTCGAGGCCCGGAAACTGGCGCGTGAATTCCGGGCTGATGCGGAACACGCGGTCCAGCGCCGCCATCATCGCGATCTGCGCCAGCCGCGCGATCAGGAGCACGGCGACGCTGGCAACGAAATAGCGGAACAATAGCGTATAGCCGTTCTGCACCCGCAGCGCCCAGACGGTCCATAGCGCGAGGTCGAGGACGATCGCGAGAATGTGCCAGACGTCGGCGAAGCGGTTGCGCATCACTACGAGCGGGCCGCGCGCGCCCTCCGGCGCCCGGATCCAGTCGGCGACGCCGCGGCGGCATTGCAGGATGATGATGACCACGAACAAGTGCACCACCAGCATCAACAGCCGGATCAGGGCGTGATAGGCCGGCCGGTACAGGCCGAGCAGCAGCGCGATGTTGGAGAGGGCGACGCCGAACACGGTGACGGCCACGATGCGCCGCCACCAGATGTCGAGATAGGCGGCAGCCTCGTCGCGGATGATGAGTAGGCTGGGCTGGCTGGAGGCCGGCGAGATCACCGCGGCGGTGACAGCGAGGATGCTGCCGTAGATCACATAGGCATTGACCATCGCCAGGATGACGACGCGGGGCGTCGGTGCCCGGCCGATGTCGGTCGCGAGCAGGAGATTGCCGATCGCCGCGAAGCAGATCACCGGCAGCAGGTCAAGGAACAGTCGAGCTAATGCAAAGGGAAGCCGGATGGCGAGCTGCCAGGCATAGGTGAGCGTTGCATGCCAGCGCCGGACCGGCTGCGTTTCGGTGGCCGCACCTGCATCCCGCGCGGTATCTGCATGCCGCGCGCGCAATGGAATATAGCGGTCGATGGCGGCGAGCGGACGCCGGATCACGCGGCGGATGATCCATTCCGCCATGAAAGCGCAGGCGATGACGAGCACGAGCCGCCACGCCGTGTCGAGCAGCATCTGCTGCATGTACGGATTGGTGGTGAGATTGACCAGCCAGCCCCAGATCATCGGAAAGTCGGACACGGTGCGGGCCGCGGTGGCGAGCTGGTCCGAGACGTCGCCGAACCAGTCCGAGACTTCGGCGAGAAGCTGGACGCCGAGATTATCGGTGAAGGCCGGCGGCGACGCCGAACCTTGCGGCTGCGCGGGTGCGCCGGAGGAGGACGCTTTCGCGATGGTCTGCAGCGTCTGGATGAGCTGCGCCCGCTTCTGGTCGTCCTGCAGGATATCCAGGGTCGCTTGCGCCTGCGCCGCTGCTGTCGGCGGCGGGGGAGGCGGCGGCGACGTGTTCGGAAGAAGCATCTGCGATCGCGCCGGCGAAATCAGCAGCAGCAGACAGGTGAGCGCAATCGTGATGAATCGGAGATATTTGCTCGGCATGAAAACGCAGCGATCATGAGGGGTGGCGGGAATCGCGTGTATTTAACGCCGGTACGGCCATAGTTTGGCATGCCTGTGACAGCCATCACCCTGCCTGCCAACGCATTAGAGCGTTTTCGAGCGAAGTGGACACTGGTTCGCGTGAAGAAAACGCGTCAAAACAAGAATCTAGAGCTTCGATTCTGATCCAATCAGAACCGAAAATGCTCTAGTCACAAGTTGTTCCAAGACCCCTACGAAAATGCCGCCGCCGCCCCAAGCGTGGTTCCATAAACCACCCCTTTTTCCTTCAGCCAGCGCCGGTATACCACGGAGGAAGCGTCCGCCCGGGTCGGGATTTCCGCGCGCGGTTCCAGCGGCAGTAGCCGCGGGCGCTGATTCTCCAGGATGATGCGGTCCTGCAGGAAGATCATCTGCTGGAATTGGACGAGATTGGCGAGTTCGGAGGTGTCGTCGATCAGGAACCCCACCGGGTGGGCGCGGCAATGGTCGGGATCGAGCGGCTGCACGAACAGGCAGATCACGTCCCAGCGATCGGCGACATTCGGGCAGGTCTTGTAGAGCAGCGTCGCGAAGGGGGCGGCGACCCGGTAGACATATTGCGTGACAATGCCGTCTTTTGCCGATAGCGCCGCGTGCGGCTGGAAGAATTCGCAGTCGGTGGCCCAGACCTCGTCGACGTCGCGGCGGATCTCGGTGGTGTAGTGGCGCACCTCAGTATGCGGCTCGGCGCCGAGGATATCGGTGTGGACGAAGGGGAAATGCGCCATATCGAGGAAATTTTCGACGATACGCAGACCCGACGAGCGCACCGAGACCGCGCCGCAGACCACATGCCGCCGATCCGCTTCCTCGGCTTCGGGAAGCGGCAACACGTCGCGATCAGGCTTTCCCAGCGTGGTCCAGAGGTAGCCGTAACGCTCTCGCACCGGCAGCGGATCGTCGCGGTCTTCCGCCGAGACGATGATCGCGCCATCGGCATCGCGGAAGGTGGTCAGCTCAATGCCGAGCAGGCGATTGCGCCGGGGCGATGTCGGGATGTCGCTGAGTGCATCCAGCACGTACCACTGGTTCAGCGTGCCGGGGTCGATGTTGCCATTCATGGTGCAAGCTCCGCTTCGTTGCGGTTGGCCTATTGCTGGTAGATTCGTTGCATGATCTTCGCGTGGTCTGCAAGCGACGCCTCGATGTCGTGATGTACGAATTCGCCGCGGCGGATGATGTTGCGCCCGTTGATGAAGGAATAGTCCACCTTGAACGGGCCGCACATGATCATCGCCGCGAGCGGATCGCGCTGGGTCCCGGAGAGCCCAAGCTGGTTGAGCCTGACCGCGATGAAGTCCGCGCTCATGCCGGGTGCGAGATAGCCGATATCGTCACGGCCGAGCAGTTTGGCGCCGCCGCGCGTCGCCATGTCCAGCGCCTCGCGCGCCGACAGCGCCTTCGGGGTGCCGCCAAATCCGCCGCGGCCGCCGGGCGCCTCCGAGAGATAGCGGTGCGGCGCGACCCGCTGCAGCATCTGCGCCAGCCGCGCCTCGAGGAACAGGTTGGAAGT
The DNA here is from genome assembly GCF_029990105.1 of Bradyrhizobium sp. Arg237L. Classification (NCBI taxonomy): domain Bacteria; kingdom Pseudomonadati; phylum Pseudomonadota; class Alphaproteobacteria; order Hyphomicrobiales; family Nitrobacteraceae; genus Bradyrhizobium; species Bradyrhizobium sp. Arg237L. The sequence goes on from NZ_JAQMIL010000018.1 coordinate 19,625, forward strand.
GTCGTTGGAAGCGGAGCCGTCGACACCGAGCCCGCAGGTGACGCCGGCGTCACGCATCTCGCGGATTTTTGCAATGCCCTGGCCGCACCGCATGTTGGCGGAGGGGCAATGCACCATGCCGGTGCCGGTCTCGGCGAAGGTCTTGATCTCGCCGCTGTCGAGGAAGATGGCGTGGGCGAACCAGACATCCGGCCCGAGCCAATCGACCGAGCCGGCGAATTCCACCGGCCGCATGCCGTAGATATCGCGGCAATAGACCTCTTCATCGAGATCTTCCGCGAGATGCGCATGCAGGTGCACCGCCTTATGACTGCGCGCAAGCTGGGCGGCTTCCTTCATCAGGCCTGGTGTTACCGAGAAGGGCGAGCAGGGCGCGAGCACGATGCGGCTCATCGCGTGCCGGCTCGGGTCATGATAGGTCTGGATCAGCCGTTCGGCATCTTTCAGGATGTCCGCTTCCTTCTCGACGCAATTGTCCGGCGGCAGTCCGCCCTGGCTCTTGCCGCGGGACATCGCGCCGCGCGCGGCATGGAAGCGCAGGCCGAGCTCCTGTGCCGCCTGGATCGTGCTGTCGAGCCGGACATTATTGGGCTGGATATAGAGATGATCGGAGCTGGTGGTGCAGCCGGAGGCGATCAATTCCGCCATCGCGACGCGGGCCGAGACATAGATCGCCTCGTCATCGAGCTCCGCCCAGATCGGATAGAGCGTGGTCAGCCAGACGAACAATTCATCGTCCTGCACCATCACCCGCGTCAGGTTCTGGTACATGTGATGGTGGGTGTTGACCATGCCGGGCATCACCAGATGTCCGGAAAGATCGAGCACGTCGTCGGCGACAAGATGCGCAAGCTCCGCATTGCTGCCGACCGCCTCAACGACATTGTCGCGGACGAACAGCGCGCCGCCTTTGATCTCGCGATTGGCATCGTCGAAGGTCGCGAGATGATCGATGTTCTTTACAAGCAGCGTCGACATAAGGTCACCGCAGGTCACGATAATAGGGAACGCCGAGCGCGGCAGGCGCGGCCATCACCTGGCGCATGCGGTGCCATGCGACGACGGGAACGACGATGAAGGCGATGGTGCCGAGATAGGGCAGCATCGAGAGCACTGGCGCGGCGATCGGCCAGTTGCGCGCCTGCCCGACGAAGCCGAGCGACGTGATGACGCCGAATAGCAGTGCCGCCAGCACCGCATTCAGCGGGCGGTAGCCGGCGAAGATCACCAGCGCCACCGCGATCCAGCCGCGGCCGGCGACGACGCCTTCCGACCAGGAGGGAACGAAAGCGAGCGTGAGATAGGCACCGGCGCCGGCGGCGAGCGCCGCGCCCGCGGTCACATACCAGAAGCGGATCCGCTGCACGGCGATCCCTGCGGCATCGGCCGCTGCCGGGTTTTCGCCGACCGCGCGCAGGTTGAGGCCGTGGCGGGTGCGGAACATCAGGACATGCAGCATCACCGGCAGGATGATGTAGATCAGGTAGACCAGCACATTCTGCGTGAACAGCACCTGGCCGATCAGCGGGATCGAGCTGAGATAGGGGATCTCGACGCCGGTAAACGTCGCCGGTGCCGGGATTCCGGAATAGGCCTTGCCGACGGTCGCGGCAAAGCCGGTGCCCATCAAGGTCAATGCGAGGCCGCACAGCACCTGGTTGGCGCGCAGGTAGACCGTGATCGCGGCAAACACCATGCCGACCACGAACCCAACCACGAGCGCCAGCGCGAAACCGGCGGTCGGACTCTTGGTCGTGACGACGGCGGCAACGCCGGTGATCGCGCCGAGCGCCATCAATCCTTCGACGCCGAGATTGACCACGCCGACGCGCTCGGCCAGCACCTCGCCAAGCGCGGCCAGCGCCAGCACGCCGCCGGCAAGCAGCGAAGTGTGCAGGATGCCTGCGATCAGGTCCATCTTCAGGCCTCGGTCGGTTTGCTGCTGACGATGCGGAAATGCGCGAGCTCGTCGCCGACAGCGGTGAAGAACAGGATCAGCCCGGTGATGGCGAGCACGGTGGACGTATTGACGCCCTGGGTCTGCAGGATGATGCCGGAGTTGAGGATCACGGCCATCAGCGCCGCTCCGGCGATCACGCCGATGCAGGAGCCGCGCGCCAGCACCGCGACCATGATGCCGAGATAGCCGAAATTGTTGGAGATGCCGCCCTGCAGCCGATGCACTGTGCCGGCGACCTCGAGCATGCCGGCGATGCCAGCGGTCGCGCCCGACAGCAGCATCACCACGATCAAATGGCGGCGGAACGGCATGCCGGCATATTTGGCGGCCTGCGGGTTGGAGCCCGCGATCCGCACCTCATAGCCCCAGCGCGTGAAGCTGAAGGCGGCGGCGGTGATCACGGCCACCAGGATCGCGATCGGAAAGCCCCAATGCACCATGCCGATGAATTCGGGCACGTCGTGCTTCAGCCGCGCGGTGGTCCCCAGCGCATGCCCGCCGGGATCGAGCCAAGGGCCGGTCGCGACATAATAGACCAGCAGCGTGGCGACGAAGTTGAGCAAGAGCGTCGTGATGAGCTCGCTGACATCGGCATAGGCGCGCGCAAGCGTCGGCACCAGGATCCAGATCAGACCGCCAATTGCGCCGGCGAGGAACATCAGCGGCAGCATCACAATGGTCGGGCCGGGGACGAACAGCGCTACGCCGGTCGCGGCAAAGGCGCCGGCATAGAATTGTCCTTCCGCGCCGATATTCCAGGCGCCGATCCTGAGCGCGACGGCGACCGAAAGCCCGGTGAGGATCAGCGGTGTGACCAGCAGGCCGACGTCCTCGAGCCCGAAACCGGAGCCGAACGTCGACCTCAGAACCTGCTGCGCCAGCTTGAGCGGCTGCGCGCCGATGGCCGCGAGCAGCAGTCCGGCGGTGACCAGCGCCAGCAGGATCGCGATCGCGCGTGCCGCAAGCGCGATGGCAGGCGAGGCCGATGGCAGGCGTTGCAGGCGGATCGCCATCGTCAATGCACCATCGCGGCCGCGCGCACTGGTCTGGCCGCGCGCTGACCGCCCATCATCAGGCCGATCTGTTCGATATCGGCGCCCGCGCTGTCGACGATGCCCATGATCTCGCCGTGGAACATCACCGCGATGCGGTCGGAGAGGTTGAGCAGTTCCTCGAGCTCTTCCGAGATCACGACGATGCCGACGCCGGCGTCGCGCAGCTCGACGAAATAGCGCATCATCGTGTTGATGGCGCCGACGTCGAGGCCGCGGCTCGGATAGGCGGCGACGAGCAGTTTCGTGGCGATCCGCATCTCGCGCCGCGCCACGAAGCGCTGCTGGTTGCCGCCGGAGAGGTTGCGGATCGGCATCGAATAGTTCGGCACCATCACGGCGGCAGCTTCCGCGATTTTGCGCGCCAGCGCCGCTGCCGCGCGCGGCCGGTACCACGGTCCGAGCGAGACCGGCGCGCGGTCATATTCGCGGATCACCGCGTTGTCGGTGACGCTGAGCGCGGGCGCCAGTCCACTGCGCAGCCGGTCCTCAGGGATATGGCCGACGCCGAAATCCGCGAAATCACCGGCGCCTGCGGCCGAGACATCGCGCCCGCCGAGCATGATCTGTCCGGAGCTGGCCGCGCGCATTCCGGTCAGAAGTTCGCTCAGCTCTTTCTGCCCATTGCCGGCCACCCCTGCGATGCCGAGAATCTCTCCGCCCGCGATATCGAGCGAAACCCTGTTCAGGACGGTATGCCCGGTGCTGTCCCGCGCCGTCACCTCGCGCAGGCGGACGACGGGCCCGTTGGATTTGGCGACCGCGTTCGGTCCGCGTGCGCGCAAATCGTCGAGCACGATCTCGTGGCCGACCATCAGTTTCGCCAGCATCGTCTCGCTGCAGGCGCTGGTCGGCTCGGTCGCCACTTTGCGGCCGCCGCGCAGCACGGTGATGCGGTCGGAAATCTCAAGCACCTCGTCGAGCTTGTGGCTGATGAAGATCACGGCGTTGCCGCGCGCGACGAATTCCTTCAGCGCCTTGAACAATTCGCGCGCTTCCGAGGGCGTCAGCACCGCGGTCGGCTCGTCCAGGATCAATACACGCGCCTTGCGGGCGAGCACGCGCAGGATCTCGACCCGCTGCTGCTCGCCGGTCGAGAGTTCGTCGATCCGCGCGCCAGGACGAACCGCGAGATTGAGCGAGGCCGAAAGCTGCGCGGTGCGCGCTTCCAGTTCCTGTGCGCTGATCGCGCGCGGCGTTTCCGACCAGCCGAGATGGATGTTCTCGGCGACGGTGAAGGCGCGCACCAATTTGAAGTGCTGATGCACCATGCCAATGCCGGCCGCGATCGCTTCCACCGGCGAGGCGAAGCTCTTCAGGTAACCGTCGATGATGATCTCCCCGGCATCCGCCTGGTAGATGCCGGTGAGGATATTCATCAACGTGGATTTCCCGGCGCCGTTCTCACCCAGGAGTGCGTGGATCTCGCCGGGCCATACTTCGAGGTCCACATCCTGGTTGGCAACGACGCCGGGAAAATACTTGGCGATGCCCCGGAGCTGCACGAGTGGCGGCGTGCCGGGAGGACGCTCGGTGACAACGGGCATCGCCATCACGATTGCGCGTCAGAGCCCGGAGATGCCGGCGATCGGCCAATCCCAGTTGTAGAGCTGGGCCTCGCTCATGCGTTGGCCGCTGGCGACCTTCACATTGCCCTTGGCGTCCTTGATCTCGCCGACGAAAGGCGACCATCCGCCAAGGATCTTTTCGCGCACGGCGTCAGCCTGCTTGCGCACGTCCTCCGGCACGCTCTCGCCCCAGGCGTCGCGGTCGACGCCGGCGCCCATCGGCAGGATGGTGGTGGAGGGCGTCCAGGTGCCTTCGAGCCGCTTCTTCACCTCGCCGACATAGTATTGCTTGAAGTCGATGACGATCGAGCTGATGTAGGCCTTCGGCCCGTAGCGGCGGATATCCGTGTTCCACATCACCGCTTTGGCGCCGCGCTTCTCGGCGACCTGCAGATAGCCGGCCTCGTCCATGATGCCGAACAGGAGGTCGCAGCCATTGTCGAGCAGGGCGGTGCCGGCTTGGGTGGCGGCCTGCGGATCGAACCAGGAATTGATCGTGATGACCTGCATGGTGGCGTTCGGATTGACCGAGCGCGCGCCCATCAGGAACGCGTTGGTGCCTGAGAACACCGACGGCACCGGGAAGGATGCGACATAGCCGAGCTTGCCGCTCTTGCTCATCAGGCCGGCGGCGACGCCCGTCACATAGGTTGGGTACCAGTGCGCGACATAGTAGGTGCTGAGATTGTCGAGCGGGTTGCGGCCGTCGCATTCGTAGAACGCGACCTTCGGCGAGCGCTTCGCCACGTCGTAGAGGAAGTCGCCATAGTTCGAGGTCGCGAACACCATGCAGGCATTCTCGGAGACGAACTGCCGGTAAGTGCGCGTCGCATCGGCGGAGTAGGGGATGCTCTCCACGAACACGGTCTTCACCTGCGGGAACGCCGCTTTCACCGCCTTCATCCCCTGGTCGTGACTCCACGTCCAGCCTTCGTCGGTGACGGGACCGGTGTGGCCGAAGGCGATCACGGCATCTTTCTCGGCGACCGCCGGCAGCGGCGCCGCGGCGCGCGCGGAGCGGATCAGGCCTGGCGGCAGCAGGAGCGAGGAACCGGCGGCGGCACCGAGGTTCAGGAAGCGCCGGCGGGACAGATGGCGGAGGTCTGACATGATTGAGCTAAGCCTCGTGTTGGAGCCTGTGTTCTCTTGCGGATGGTTGCCGTGACCAAGACCTGCCGGAAACTCCGGGCAAAGCCGATCGCCGACACAGCGTGTCGGCGCTCGGTTACCGAAGGATTTCAGTAGCAAGGTCCATGCCGCAGCCCGCGCATCGGCGGCATCACCGGCCCATCCCGCACGCTTGCGCACATTCAGCCTGTCTGTCGTTCCCTGTTTCGCATAGGCGCTTTTTTTCGATTGCGGTGATCGATCCAGCGCAACATCGTTCGGCAACGATGCCTTAAAAAACAAGCAGATCGCTGCTTCTCTGCTCAAAGGATATGCATGGGCAATCTTTCCGCTTGCCCTGATCGCGGCACGCTCGAATAAATCGAACCACAGGGATGTGAGCGCATGCAGGGAGCAACCGTCATCGTCTTCAGCGGACAGTTTCGCGTCGAGAGTTTTGTCGAGTTCGTCAACCACCGCGCGCGGCGTTTGCAGCTCGATGCAGTGGTGGAGACGGCGACGCCTGATTGCATCGAGGTAGCAGTTTCAGGACAGCCGGCGCTGGTCGACGCGTTCGAGATGGCGTGCAGCCTCGGGCCGATCGACTGCCTGGTGCGGGATGTCTGTCGGAAAAATGCCTCGGTGTAAGTCGTGCTTTGGGCTTGGTGATGGAGATGGGCTAATGGAAACAGGTTGGTATCCGGTCGCGCTGGCGGAGGGGCTGGAGCGCGGCATGTCCACTGGCACGCGGTTGTTCGGCCGCGAGCTTGTGGTCTGGCGCGACAGCGCTGATACCTCGCATGTCTGGGAAGACCGCTGCCCGCATCGCGGCATGCGCTTGAGTTTCGGCTTCGTGCGCGACAATCACATCGCCTGTCTCTATCACGGCTGGCAGTACGACACCTCGGCGCAATGCCGCTATATTCCGGCACATCCCGATGTTGCAGTGCCGGGTACGATCCGGGTTGCGACCTATCCGTCGATCGAACGGCTCGGCATCGTCTGGGCCTATAACGAGCTCGACAGCGACGCGCCGCAGGACATCATCGGGTTTGCCGAGGGCGCCCCGGTGACGCCGGTGCGCAGCCTCTATGTCGATGCTTCGGCAGCCAAGGTATTCGACGCGCTCGTCCTGGCCGAATGCCCAGCGCTCAAGAACGCGGCCGGCACGACGCAGCGGTCGCGAACCGATGCGCTGGTCTCGCTGAGGAGCGGCGGCGACGAAATCCTGGTCGCGGTGCAGCAGCTGTCTGACGTGGAAGCCGCGCTGCATATCGTCATCGCGGGATCGCCGGACGTCTATGGCGGCGACAGCCAGAAACGTGTCTCCGCCTGGGGCGAAGCCTTGCGGCGTGAGATCGAAGGAGCGGCGCGGTACGCCGGCGAACTGCGTCACGAGGTGGCGCTGTGAGCGAGATGACCCTCTACGACTTCGAGCTCGACGAGAATTGCTACAAGGTGCGGCTGCTCCTGTCCGTGCTCGGACAGTCCTACCGCAAGGTCGCGGTCAACATGGTGCCGGGCCGTGAACATCTCGGACCCGCCTTGATGGCGCTCAATCCGCGCGGCAGCCTGCCGATCCTCAACGATGGCGAATTCGCACTGAGCGAAGCGGAAGCGATCATGACCTATCTCGCCCGCGCCCATGACAACGGTAACGCGTGGCTGCCCACTGACCCGAAAGCGCACGGCCTGGTCGCGATGTGGCTGCAATTTGCCGGCCGCGATCTCCATGCCGCCTTCCTCGCGCGGAGGCTGGCGATGTTTGACGAGCCCGGCGACGACGTAGCCTTGGGCTTTGCCGCGCGGCGCGCCTTCCGTCTGATGGAGGATCACATGACGGCACGCGAATTTGATCGTGCCGCCTGGTTCGTCGGCGACAATCCGTCACTTGCCGATCTCGCGCTGTTCCCGGCAATCGCGCTGAGCCGCGATTTCGGCATCGAACATGAGGCCTATCCGGCACTGCGGCGCTGGATGCGCCGCGTGCGGGCGATCCCAGGTTTCGTGACCATGCCGGGCATTCCCGACTATTATTGAGGCCGATCACGCACGCGCAACGTAAGAGGCCCCCATGACCAGGCTCACCCGCTTTTCCGTCCAGCCGCTCCACACCATGACCCGTCGTCTCGCCGACGTCGCTTCGGGGCGGGCGGCGCCCGATCTCGTCATCACCGGCGCGCGCGTGCTCTCGACCTATTCGGAGCGGATCATCGACAACAGGGAGATCTGGATTGCGGGCGGGCGGATCGCCGCGGTGAAGCCGGTCGGCACGCACAAGGTGGCCTCTGGCGACGCCGCGATCAAGGACGTCGCCGGCGGCATCATCGCGCCGGGGCTGGTCGATCCGCACATCCATATCGAATCCTCGATGGTGACGGCTTGCGCCTATGCGGAAGCGGCGCTGCTCAACGGCACCACGACGATCTTCTGCGACAGCCACGAGATCGGAAATGTGATGGACGTTGCCGGCGTCGAGGCCATGCTGGAGGATGCGCGCGAGGCGCCGCTCTCGATCTTCCTCACCGTGCCGAGCACGGTGCCGGCCACCTCGCCGGAACTCGAGACCGCCGGCGGCGATCTCACGGCGGAGAAGATCGCCGGCCTGTTCGACCGCTGGCCGGAGGCGGTGGCGCTCGGCGAGAAGATGGATTTCGTTCCCGTGACGCTCGGCGACGAGCGCAGCCACGCGATCCTTGCTGCGGCGCTTAAGCGCGGACGGCCGGTGTCGGGCCATGTCTATGGCCGCGAATTCGTCGCGGCCTATGCGGCGAGCGGCGTCACCGACACCCATGAGGCGATCGACCGCGATATCGCCGACGATCTGCTGGAGGCAGGCGTGTGGATCTTCCTGCGTGGCGGTCCGCCGACCACGCCGTGGCATTCGCTGCCGCAGGCGATCCGCACCATCACCGAGCTCGGCGCGTCGCATAAGCGCGTCGCCGTCTGCACCGACGATCGCGACGCCGATGATCTCCTGCAATTCGGTCTCGACTGGGTCGTGCGCGAGGCAGTGAAGGCCGGCATGTCGCCGGAACAGGCATGGTCGATGGGTTCGCTGCACGGCGCCACGCGCTTCGGCACCGAGGGCGAGATCGGCGGCCTCGGCGGCGGCCGCCGCGCCGATCTGGTGCTGCTCGACGATTCGCTGAAGCCGCACGCCACCTGGTATGGCGGCGAATGCGTGGTCGAGAACGGCAAGATCACCGCGTCGCTGGATGCCGCGCTGTCGAAGCGCTATCGCTATCCGCAAGCCGCATATTCGACCGTGAAACTGCCTGACAAGGTGAAGCTGACGCCGGCGCTGCCGACCGAGGCTTGCACCGTCAACGCCATCCGGACCGCGCTGCCCGGCATTACCCTGATCCACGACCGCGTCGCGATCGAGCCGGCCAATGACTGGCGGCCGCTGTTCGAGCGCCACGGCCTCTGCTTCGTCGCTGTGGTGGAGCGCCACGGCAAGTCGGCTGGCAACGTTGCCCATGGCCTGTTGAAGGATTTCGGCCTCAAGCGCGGCGCGGTGGCATCGAGCGTGGGGCATGACAGCCACAACATCATCATTGCCGGCACCAACGAAGACGACATGCAGGTCGCGCTTGCGGCCATCAAGGACCATCAGGGCGGCGTTTGCGTCGTTGCCGACGGCAAGGTGAAGGCGATGGTGCCGCTGCCGATTGCAGGCCTGCTCTCCGATAGGCGCGTCACGGAGGTTGCCGAAGAGGTGCAGAAATTAAAGGTGGCATGGCAGGAGGCCGGTTGCACCATTCCCTATATGGGCTTCAACCTGATCCCGCTGTCGGTGATCCCCGAAATCCGCCTCACCGACAAGGGATTGGTGCTGGTGCCGGAAATGCGGCTCGCGCCGCTGTTCGAATAGCACGATGGACCCACACCGGCTCGGCCTGATCTCGACGCGCCTGCATTATTTCCAGCTCGTCGCCCAGCTCGGCTCGATCCGGCAGGCCGCGCGCGTGCTCAACGTCGCGCCGTCCTCGATCAGCCGCGTGATCGGCCAGCTCGAGGACGAGCTGCAGACGCCGTTGTTCGAGCGCATCCGTCAGCGGCTGAAGCTCACCAGCGCCGGCGAAATTCTGCTGTATCGCACGCGAGCCAGCCAGGGCGAGATGACGCGCGCCTACACCGAGATCAACGATCTCCAGGGCCTTCGTCGCGGCACTGTCACGGTGGCGGTGGTGGAGAGCATCGCGCGCGGGCTTCTGCTCGACGTGATGTCGACGTTCTGGGAGAGCTATCCGGCGATCACAGTCGATATCAAGGTGATGGGATCGGAACATGCGTTCGATGCGGTGGCTGACGGCGAATGCGACATCGGCATCGCCTTCGACATCAAGACGCCGCGCAACGCGCAGCGGCTCGCCGGCACGGTGCTGAATCTGGGTGCGCTGATGCATCCCGGACATCGGCTCGCCGGCCGCAGTGAACTCAAACTGTTCGATCTCGCCGGCGAGCGCGTGGTGCTGTCGGATGCCAGCCTCTCGCTCGGCGCCTCGATCGAGGAGGCGCTGAACGGCTCCTCGATCGATTTCGGGCGGCGGGCGCTCACCAACTCGATCACCGTCATGGCCGACCTTGCGATGCGCGGCAACAGCGTCGCGCTGCAGACGCGGATCGGCGTGCAGCGCGAGATCAGGAGCGGAGCCCTGGTGTTCGTGCCGCTGCGCGATCCCAAATTGCGGCCGCGCAAGCTTGTGCTGCTGTCGCGCGCCAAGTCCGGCATGTCGGAGGCAGCCTCGAGCCTCGCCACCATGCTGACGCGGGCGATCGAGGGCCTGTCCGGCGGCTGAGACATGTTGCGCAGGGCGCATCAGGCTGGTGAGAAATCAGGGCCTATTCAGAACATCTCGCGCCTGAGAACTTGGCCGAAAGGAGATCGCATGAAGCCATCTGCCGTCGAGGCCGTGATCCGGGGCTTGAAGAAAGCGGGCGTCAGCATCGTCTGCTATCTGCCGGACTCTTTGTTCAAGGAACTCTATCCGGCGCTCGATGCCGACCCCGACATCCGCACCATTCGCGTCACCAATGAAGGCGAGGGGGCGGCGATCTGCGGCGGCGTGTTCCTGTCCGGCAAGCGCGCGGCGCTGGTGATGGAGAATTCCGGCTTGCGCGCCTCGGTCGAGCCGTTGGCGCGGATGGGGCTCGGCGCCGGCATCCCCGTGGTGATGCTGATGAGCTATCGCGGCGAGCTCGGCGAGAACAATTGGTGGGCGATCCCGCACGGTATCACCATGGAGCCGGTGCTGAATGCGCTGCGGATTCCCTATAGCATCGTGACGGAAGAGGAGCGGATCGAGCGCGCCATCACCGATGCGTTCAGTTGGTCCTACTCAGCCTATTATCACTCGGCGGTCGCGCTGGGCGGGAGTGTGGTGCGATGAAGCGGTTCGACTGCATGAAGGCGCTGGCGCGCAGGCTCTCCGATGAGCTCGTGATCCTCTCGCTTGGCGCCAGCGTCGACGAATGGTACAATGCCGCGCCACATATGCGCGAGGCCAGCCTGTTCCAGCAGCAGCTCGGCTGCGTCAGCGCGCAGGCCCTTGGGCTCGCCGCCGGCCTGCCGCACCGGCGCATCGTCTCGCTCGATACCGACGGCGGCATGATGTTCAACCTCGGCATCCTCGCCACCATCGCCAACGAGCAGCCGAACAACCTCTTCATCGTGGTCTGGGACAATGAATGCTACCAGTCGATCGGCGGCCCGCCGACGCACACCGCGAGCGGCCGCGTCGACATCGCCGCGATCGCGCGTGGCGCAGGCGTGACGCGCGCCCACACCGCGCACACGGTGGAGGAATTCGATAAGCATTGCGCGGAAGGACTGGCGGCGCGGGAGCCGTATCTGGTCGTGGCAAAAGTATCCGGCACGGTGCAGCCCGACATCAAGCGCAAGCACAGCGACGGGCGCGAGGACAAATACATTTTCGTCCGCCATGTCGAGCACACCGAGAACATCGTCATCATGGGCCCGAGCGAGCACAATTAGCGCATGGTGAGATTGGATCGAATGGTGCCAACGCGAAGCTGCGCCCCCTCTCCCGCTTGCGGGGGAGGGCCGGGGTGGGGGTCTCTCCACGATTCAGCCTCTCGCCAGTGGAGAGAGCCCTCACCCGGCGCGTGCGCGCCGACCTCTCCCGCAAGCGGGAGAGGTGAAACAAGAGCGCGCGGACTGAGCCAACCAAATAGCATGGCGCTATCGTCATGACCGCGCTCCTACCCGCCTATGATTACATCGTGGTCGGCGGCGGATCCGGCGGCGCGGTGGTGGCGCGGCGGCTGGCCGAGCGCAGCGATGCCAGCGTGCTGCTGCTCGAAGCCGGGCCGTCGGATGCCGGCATTGCCGCGATCGAGGATGCGGCGCACTGGACCGCGCTGCTCGGAGGCCCCTACGACTGGGGCTATCGCTACGCGCCGCAGCGCGAATTGAACGGCCGCAGCATCGCGATTCCGCGCGGACGCGTGCTCGGGGGCTCGTCGAGCCTCAACGCGATGCTGTGGTACCGCGGCCATCCCTCCGACTACGACGCCTGGGAGGGAGCTGGCGCTGTGGGATGGAATTTCCGTTCCGTGCTGCCGTACTTCAAGCGCAGCGAGGACTGGGAGGGCGGCGCCTCCGACCATCGCGGCGCCGGCGGTCCTTTGCGCATCGAACGCCCGCGCGATCCGCATCCGGTTGCACTCTCGATGCTCGCGGGCGCCGCCGAGCTCGGCATCCCCGTGATCGACGATCCGAACGGCGCGACCAATGAGGGCGCCAGCCTCGCCAATCTCAACGTGAGCGGCGGCAAGCGTTGGAGCGCGGCGCGCGGCTATCTCCGCCCCGTGACGGATCGGAATAATCTCACCATCCACACCAATGCGCTCGGTATCGGCCTTTCCTTCGAGGGCCGCCGCGCCCGCGCGGTGCGCTCGATGATCGACGGCGCGGTCGTTGAGACGCGCGCGGACTCCGAGATCATCCTGGCGCTCGGGGCGATCGATACCCCGCGGCTGCTCTTGATGAGCGGCATCGGGCCGGCGGAAGAATTGGCGCGGCTCGGCGTATCAGTCGCGGTCGATCTCGAAGGCGTCGGCGAGAACCTGCAGGACCATCCGCTGCTGATGGGCATGAACTTTCGCGCGAAGGCGCCGTTCGGGCCGGTGCGCGACAATGGCGGCGGCAGCATGATGAACTGGAAGAGCGCTGCCGCGCTCGCCGCGCCTGACCTTCACGCTTTTGTCGTGCAGGGCCGCCATGCCAACGATGAGGTCGCCTCGGCTTACGATCTCTCCGGCGACATCTTCGCGATGTCGCCTGGATTGATGCGCTCGACCAGCGTCGGCCGCATGCGGCTTGAGAGTGCCGAGCCGGGCGCGGCGATCGATCTGCAGCCGAACTTCCTCGCCGAGCCCGCCGACCTCGAAGCCCTGATCGCAGGCATCGATACCATCACGGAACTCTCCGCCACCAGGGCCTTCGCCGATCTCATCGCGGCGCCGGCGGCGCCGGATCGTCTGCTATCGCGTAGCGAGAAGATCGAATTCATCCGCATGAGCTGCTCGACCTTCTTCCACACCTGCGGCACCTGCGCGATGGGCACAGGCGAGCGCGCCGTGGTCGATCCACAGTTGCGGGTGCGTGGCGTCGAGGGCCTGCGCATCGCGGATGCCTCTGTCATCCCGATCATCCCGTCCTGCAACACCCATGCGCCTGTCGTCATGATCGGCGAGCGCGCCGCCGATTTCATCACCGGCATGAAACCTGCAGAGCCGGCGCCATGAATGCACTGAAGGACCAGATCATCGCCGCCGACTTCGTCCTGACCATGGACGCAGCCAACCGCGTCATCCCTGACGGCGCGGTGCTTGTGCGCGGCGGCCGCATTGCCGCGGTCGGCAAGAGCAACGCGCTCTGCGCCGCCGAGCCTGCGGCCGAGGTCACCTACCTCAGGAATTGCCTGGTCATGCCGGGGCTGGTGAACTGCCACATGCATTCCGGTTTCCTGCGCGGAACGGCAGAGCACCTGCCGGTGTGGGACTGGCTGCGGCTGCACATCAACCCGATGCACCGCGTGCTGCGGCCGCACGAAGCGGAGGCCGCATCCTATCTCTGCTATGCAGAAAGCGTGCTCTCCGGCACCACGACGACTGTCGACATGTGGCGCTTCATGGACGGCAGCGCGCGGGCGGCTCGTGCCATCGGCAATCGTCTCGTTGCCGTTCCCTATGTCGGCGAGCATCCCGACTACAATTATTTCGATACGCTCGACGACAACGAACTGTTAATCGAGGCCTGGAACGGCAAGGAGGACGGCCGCATCTCCGTCTGGGTCGGGCTCGAACATCTCTTCTATTCCGACGAGGCTGCGCAACGCCGCGCCGTTGAGATGGCCAAACGCCACCGCACCGGTTTCCACACCCATTGCAGCGAGGCCTCGATCGAGGTCGCCGAGTTCGAGAAGCGTTACGGCAAGCGGCCGATGTTCGTGCTCGACGATCTCGGCTTGTTCGAGACGCCGCGGGCGATGATCGCGCATGCGGTCTGGCTCGACGATGCCGAGATCGCGCTGCTGGCCCGCCGCGGCGTCTCGGTGGCGCACAACCCCGTCAGCAACATGAAGCTCGCCAGCGGCATCGCCCCCGTGGAGGCCATGCTGCGGGCCGGGCTTGCGGTCGGCCTCGGCACCGACGGCGAGAAGGAGAACAACAATCTCGACATGTTCGAGGAGATGAAGGCGGCCTCGCTGCTCGGCAAGCTGAAATCGCTCAATGCGGCTGCACTGGATTCCTGGACCGCGCTGCGGATGGGTACGATCATGGGCGCGCGCGCCATCGGTCTCGACCATGAGATCGGCTCGCTCGAAATCGGCAAGAAGGCCGACCTGATCGCGGTGCGAACCGACACGCCGCGGATGACGCCGCTGTTCGGCGAAGGCCCCTATTTCAACCTGCAGCACAATCTGGTGCATGCGGTGCGCGGCGGCGACGTCGCGCTGACCATGGTCGATGGCCGGATCGTCGTCGAGGACGGCCAGTTGAAGACGGCCGATCTGCGCGCGTTGATCGATCATGTTCACGAAGTGGCGCCGGGATTGTTCGCGCGCCGCGCCGCCTGGCTCGCCGAGCACGTCCACGGCTCGGTGCAGTGGACCGTTGCGGTTTGACGGGGCAGGCAATGGCGAAAACCAGTGATCCCGTCGCGCTGAACGAATGGTACGCGATCGAGACGCTGTCCGAGGTGGCGTCAACGCCGCGCCTCACGCGCCTGCTCGGCCAGGATCTGATCGTCGACCGCGCCGCCGATGGCGCGCCGCGCGTACGGGAGCTCGTCGCGGGTACACCGACCGCGCCGTTGCCGACCCGGGAGCGCTATGGCTGCCTCTGGACCACGCTCGGCCAGCCGCAGCGCGAGATCTTCGACATCGCTGAGGCCGCGGAGGAGGACCGCCGCTTCGTGATTTGCGGCTGGGTCAAGCTGCGCACCTCCGCGCCGCGCGTGATCGAGAATTTCCTCGACATGGCGCATTTCCCTTTCGTCCATCACGACATCCTCGGCGCCGTGCCGCACACGGAGGTGCCGACCTATGAGAGCGAGATCCGCCGCGACGTCGACGAGGTCTGGGCGACCAATTGCCGGTTCTTCCAGCCGCGCATCGCGGTGACGGAATCTGCCGGCGATTTCGTGCAGCTCACCTACCGCGTGCCGTCGCCATTCACGGTGATGCTCTACCGGGTGTGCCCGTCGGCCCCTTCGCGGCTTGATGCGATCGCGCTGTTCATCCAGCCGATCGAGGAGGAACTGTGCCGCGCCCAGCCGGTGATGTTCCTGGTCGACGCGCAGTCGGCCTACAACGACATGCTGAAGTTCGAGCAGGTGATCTTTTCCCAGGACCGCATCATCGTCGAGAACCAGCGTCCCTTGCGGCTGCCGCTCGAACCACGCGCGGAGATCCCGACCCGCGCCGACAGCTCCTCCGTCGCCTATCGCCGCTGGCTCAAGGAAAAGGGCCTCCGCTACGGCACCATCGCCGGCTCGCGATGACCTCTGCCCCGTAGCCCGGGTGAAGCGGAAGCGCAACCCGGGACAGCGGCATCAGCGTTGGCCAGTGGTCCCCGGGTTACGCTGACGCTCCACCCGGGCTACGGCGCTGCGCCACTGATTCGGCGTGCCCCCGTCATGCTGTTGCCCTCCGGCGCCGCATGATGGGCCTTTTTTACCTTTTTCCGTGGAATTTCAGTCTCGTTAACGGATGATTAACCATGGCTACCGATCATTAACCATTCGAAAAGGAGCTGAGTCGGCCGCGATGGACGCACCTGTGCAGTCAAACCGTCAACTGGTCCGCATGCGGGGCCGATCCTACGTTGCGTTCGTGTTTACCCCCGTCGTCCCGATCGTGGGCTGGCTCGGGGAAATCGACGCGACGCTCGCCCGTTCGCCCGGATTTTTCGTCGGCAAGCCGGTGGTGCTTGACCTCTCGGCGCTGGACCTCAGCCAGAGCGCCATCCAGCATCTCGTCGCAAACCTCGAGCAGCGCAATATCCGCGTGCTCGGCATCGAGGGCGTCAGCCCCGACCATCTCACCAACAGCCTGCCGCCGCTGCTCACGGGCGGCCGGCCCTGCGGGCTCCCGCAGTCTGAGCCGCCAAAGCCGCAGGCCAAGGCAGCGAAGCCGAAACAGACTTCGCTGCTGCTCGACCAGCCGGTGCGTTCCGGCCAGTCGATCGTGTTCGCCGACGGCGATGTCACCGTGCTGGGCTCGGTTGGCTCGGGCGCCGAAATCGTCGCCGGCGGTTCCATCCACGTCTATGGAACGCTGCGCGGCCGCGCGATGGCCGGCATCAACGGCAATTCATCGGCACGGATCTTCTGCCAGAGGATCGAAGCCGAACTACTGGCCATCGATGGCTACTACCAGACCGCAGAGGACATCGGCGAAAGCCTGCGCAGCCGGCCGGCCCAGGCGTGGCTCGAAGACGATGCCCTCAAAATCACAGCGCTGAATTGATCGACCAAAGGAGGAGAGAAAATGGCCAAGGTTTTGGTCGTGACGTCTGGGAAGGGAGGCGTCGGCAAGACGACGTCCACGGCTGCGCTCGGTGCGGCTCTCGCGCAAGCCGGACAAAGCGTTGTCGTGATCGACTTCGATGTCGGCTTGCGCAACCTCGACCTCGTCATGGGTGCGGAACGGCGGGTCGTGTTCGACCTCATCAACGTGGTGCAGGGCGTCGCCAAGCTCTCGCAGGCGCTGATCCGCGACAAGCGCCTGGAGAATCTGTGGCTGATTCCGGCATCGCAGACCCGCGACAAGGACGCGCTGACGGATGAGGGCGTGCGGCGGGTCATCAACGAGCTCAGGACCAAGTTCGACTGGATCCTGTGCGACAGCCCGGCGGGCATCGAACGCGGCGCGACGCTGGCGATGCGCTATGCGGACGAGGCGGTCATCGTCACCAATCCCGAAGTCTCCTCGGTGCGCGACTCCGATCGCATCATCGGCATGCTGGATTCGAAGACCGCGAAGGCGGAGCGGGGCGAGCGGGTCGAAAAGCACTTGCTCGTCACCCGGTACGACGCCTCGCGCGCCTCGCGCGGCGAGATGCTCTCGATCGACGACATCCTGGAAATCCTTGCGACGCCGCTGCTCGGCATCATCCCCGAGAGTCAGGACGTGCTCCGCGCATCCAATGTCGGTTGCCCGGTCACGCTGAACAGCACCACCAGCGCGCCGGCCCGCGCCTATATGGATGCGGTGCGCCGCCTGATGGGCGAGACGGTGCCGATGACGGTGCCGGTCGAACGCAAGGGACTGATGAACAGGCTATTACGACGGAGGGCGGCATGATGAATCTCCTGCGGCTTATCGGCGGCCGCTCTGGCTCCGCGCCTGTTGCGCGGGAACGGCTGCAGATCCTGCTCGCGCATGAACGCGGGGTTGGCGGCAGCGGCGCGCCCGAACTGTTGGAAATGCTGCGATCCGAAATCCTCGCCGTGGTTTCCAAGCATGTCGATCTCGATCCGGAGAAAGTCGTGGTCAAGATGGATCGGGGCAAGTTTGTCTCGATGCTCGAGGTCGATATCGAAGTGCCCAATGCTACGCAACGATCCAAGCTGGTGGCTGCGACATGACGGCGGACAGCGATAGCCATATTGCCTGGCAACGGGCGCAGGTCAGGAAGCAGCGCGCTGCGCTCAAGGAATTGGAGATCGCCCGGTTCGGGGGCGCCCCTATCCCGACCTTCAACCGGAAGACCGAGCAGGCGATCAGCGAGCTGAAGCGAAAGATCCTGGAAGCGGAGCGCTGCATCGCCGATTACGAGCGGCGAACCAAGCGGCCGCTGGCCACCGACGGGCGAAGCCTCGCCAGCGTAAGCTGGAGCAACTGGGACGCCAACGTCGGCGGTACCCCGCAGCGCCGCCGCGCCTGATACTTTCGTAGCCCGGGTGAAGCGCAACGCGCAACCCGGGACGTCTGTATCTACGTTTGCGAGCGGTCCCGGGTTACGCGTTCGCTTCACCCGGGCTACGATTGCGTGCGGCGTGATGCCGCGAAAGCGCACACGCGTGTGTGAACTGCCTCCGAACCGCTATGACAGAGCCAGCGCTTTGGCATAGGCTGCCTCCACTCTGACCTGAACGGCAGAGAAGATGCGCATGCGATCGAGGATCGTCATCGCATAGGCTCCGGAGGTCGCATGCGGCTCATCGTCGACGGCAGGACGCATGAGGTTGAGGTCGAAGACGAGATGCCCCTGCTGTGGGTCTTGCGCGACGTGCTCGGCATCACCGGTCCCAAATATGGCTGCGGAATTGCGATGTGCGGGGCCTGCACAGTGCATGTCGGCGGCGAGCCGGTGCGTTCCTGCTCACTGCCGGTCGGCGATGTCAAAGCCGACGTCATCACGATCGAAGGATTGGGCACACCGGCGGCGCTGCATGCGGTCCAAAAGGCGTGGGTCGAGCACCAGGTCGCGCAATGCGGCTACTGCCAGTCCGGCCAGATCATGTCGGCCGCCGCGCTGCTCCGCGCCAACGGCAATCCGAGCGACGACGACATTGATGAGGCGATGTCCGGCAATCTCTGCCGCTGCGGCACCTATCCGCGCATCCGCGCCGCGATCAAGACCGCGGCGCGTGAACTCAAGGGCCGCCCGACATGAGCAGGGCCGGCACCATCGCGCGGCGCACCTTCCTGATCGGCACTGCCGTGATCACGGGTGGCGTCGCGTTCGGCGTCTATGCCTATAAGCGCGAGCCGATCAATCCGCTGCTGAAGGAGCTTGGCGATGGGCAGGCGGCGCTGACGCCTTATGTGCGCATCGACCAGACCGGCGTCACCATCATCACGCCGCGCGCCGATCTCGGACAGGGTGTCGCGTCAGTGCTTGCGGCCTTGGTCGCCGAGGAGCTCGATATTGCCTGGAACGACATCAGGATCGATTTCGGGCCGCCGAGCAATGCTTATTATAATGGCATCGCCGCCGCCGAGGGCCTTCCCGTTCCGGCAACCGACACCAGCATCAAGGCGCGCTCTGCGCGCGTCGTGGGCGATGCGGTGAGCAAGTTCCTGGGACTGCAGATCACCGGCGGGTCGTCGTCGGTCGCCGATGCCTATGAGAAGATGCGCATTGCCGGGGCGGCCGCCCGCGAAGTCCTGTTGCATGCGGCGGCGATGCGGACCGGAATTCCAAAGCACCAGTTGAAGACCAGGGACGGCAGCGTGATCACGCCGCGCGGCGAGATGCTGAGTTACGCGTCGCTGGCAGCGGAAGCCGCCAAGATCGAGGCGCCGCGCAAGGTCCGGCTCAAGCCGGAGTCGGAGTGGCGCTATCTCGGCAAGCCGATGCAGCGCATCGACATCGTCGCGAAGTCGACCGGCACTGCGACCTTCGGCATCGATATCAGGATGCCCGGCATGGTCTATGCGACGGTCCGCGCCAATCCCGGCATCGGCGGCGGCATCAGGGGATATGACGCGAGTGCGGCGGAGAAGGCGAGGGGAGTTATTGCGGTCGTGCCGATCACCGGCGGGGTCGGCGTGATCGCCGACAACACCTGGCGCGCCTTCAAGGCGGCGGAACTGATCAAATGCGATTGGGGACCGGCGCCCTATCCTCCATCCAGTGCGGCGATGTTCGAGACCGTCGCGGCCTCCTTCACCGGCGAGCGCCAGGACAGCCGGCTCAAGGATGAGGGCGATATCGAGGCCGCGCTGCAGGGCGATGGCGTGATCGAGGCCGAATACAAGGTGCCATATCTCGCGCATGCGCCGCTCGAGCCGATGAACGCCGTGGTCCAGCTCAAGGACGGACGGCTCGATATCTGGACGGCCACGCAGATGCCGCTGTTCTTGGTGGCGGCGGCGGCTGAAGTCAGCGGGCTTGCGCCTGACAAGATCCACCTTCATTCATTGATGTCAGGCGGCAGCTTTGGCCGGCGCCTCGAGGATGACTATGTCCGCCAGGCGGTCGAGCTCGCAAAGGCGTATCCCGGGTCTCCGATCAAGATGACCTGGAGGCGCGAAGAGGACATGACCCACGACTTCCCGCGCCCGCTCGGCATGGCGCGCATGCGTGGCGCGGTCAGGGATGGCAAGGTCGAAGCCTACGACCTCAAGGTCGCCTGTCCGTCGGTGACAGCCTCTCAGATCGGCCGGCTGCACATGCCGACCTTCGGGCCGGATATCGCGATCGTGGCGGGCGCCTGGGACCAGCCGTTCCGGATTCCGCATTATCGCGTCACCGGCTATCGCGTGCCGGAGCTGGTGCCGGTGAGCTCCTGGCGCTCGGTTGGCGCGTCGGCAAACGGTTTCCTGCACAATGGCTTCCTCGATGAGTTGATCCACGCGGCGGGCGCCGATCCGCTGCAGGAACTGATCCGGCTGTGCTGGCACGAGCCGTCGCGCAGGGTGCTTGAAGCGGTGGGCGAGATGTCGAAATGGGGCAGCGATCCCGGCAAGGATCGCGGCCGCGGCATCGCGTTCACGCTGTCATTCGGCGTGCCGGTGGCCGAGGTCGTGGAAGTCTCGAACACGCCGCGCGGCATCCGGATCGACAATGTGTTCGTCGCCGCCGATGTCGGCAAGGTGCTCGATCCCCTGAACTTCGAGAACCAGGTTCAGGGCGCAGTGATCTGGGGATTGGGCCACGCCGTCAATTGCGAACTGACGTTCAAGGACGGCGTCGCCGAGCAGACGAACTTCGACGCCTACCAAGGCTTGCGCCTCAATCAGGCGCCGGCGATCGAAGTACGCGCCATCGACAGCGGCAGCCCGATCCGCGGCATCGGCGAGCCCCCGGTTCCTCCCGCCGCTCCAGCACTCGCCAACGCCATCTTCGCCGCCACCGGCAAACGCATCCGCGAGTTGCCGCTGAACAAGCACATCGATTTCGTGTAGATGCTGCTCTCGTCATTCCGGGGCGCGACGAAGTCGCGAACTATGATGTGCAATTGCACATCAGAGAATCCATCGGGCCGCAGGCGCAGGTGGAGCAATGGATTCCGGGCTCGATGCTGGCGCATCGCCCCGGAATGACGCGACCTCATCCCGAGTAGTCGCGCCAGCGGCGTCTCGAGGGATGGGCCACAGGCGAGATCGGGGCCTCGGCTGCGCCCTGAGAGAGCGCGGCCCGCATGTTTGGCGCCATGGAATTAATCGGCCTTGGCCTTCTCTCGCATCGCCGCCTGCAGGGTCTTGATGTCTGCGGGCGAAAGTTGCGGGCGATCGACCCTGATCGTCAGCCTGTTGAGCTTGGCCGTCAGCGGGAACGGCGGCTTGTAGTCGGCATCGTTCACGCCGGTGAGCGTGTCGGAGCCGATGTCAAAGCTCTCGTCCCACTGCAGAATCATCGGCAGCGTCTTCGCCATCCGTTTTGTGGCGACCTCCTTGCCGTCGACCTTCAGCGTGCCGGTGCCGGGCTGTCCGAGACCGCTGAAGCTGTTGTACTCGAGCGTGGCGACGCCAATGCCGTCATACTTGAAGTCGAACTCGACCGCATGCCGGCCCGCCGATAGCGCATCGGGGCCTTCCCACTTGATGCGTTCGAGGTCGACCAGGTTCCACAAGAACACCGGCTTGCCCCGCAGCAAGTAGAAGCCATAGCCGGCGAACCGCCCTCCCGAGGTCAGGATCATGCCCTCCGCGCCGCCCTGCGGCACGTCGATGTCGGCGGCGATCGTGTAGGACGCATTGAGCAGCAGCGGCGAATCTCCCTGCGGCAATCCCGTCATTGGTCGCGTGTACACGAACTCCGTGCGTCCAGCGGTGATGTTTGGTCGCGGCGCGATGATGCGCGCCGCGACCGATGCGTCGAGCGGGAAGACCTGGTGCTTCCTGGCCTCGGCGATGAACATCTCCTTCATCTCCTTGGCCTTCTGCGGGTTCGTGGCCGCGATGTCGTCGGACTGGCTGAAGTCCTTGCTCAGGTCATAGAGCTGCAGCACCTGATTGTTCAGCGGATCGGGGTTGGCCGGGCCAAACGCCTGCCAGGGCGCGCGATTGACCTTGGTGCTCAGCATCCAGCCGTCGTGGTAGAGCGCCCACTGGCCCATCATCTCGAAGTACTGCGTCTGGTGCCGCGACGGCACCTTGGCGTTCGGTCCATCGAACGTGTAGGCAAAGCTCGTGCCCTCGATCGGCGCCTGCTTGATGCCGTCGACATAATCCGGGGCCTGAATGCCGGCGGCCTCGAGGATCGTCGGCACGACGTCGATGACGTGGACGAACTGCTCGCGCAAGGAACCCTTGTCCTTGATGCGCGCCGGCCACGACACGACCATATTCTGGTTGATGCCGCCGAGCCTGGATGCGTTCTGCTTGAACCAGTCGAACGGCGTGTCAAACGCCCACGACCAGCCAGCCGACATGTGGTTGTACGTCTGCTCGGTGCCCCAGACGTCGTAGAACTTCATCTGCACATCGACAGGCAGTTCACTCAGACCATTGAAGAACGCGACCTCGTTAGGCGTGCCGAGCGGACCGCCCTCAGCGCTGGTGCCGTTGTCGCCGTTGATGTAGATGATAAGCGTGTTATCAAGCTTTCCGAGGTCCTCGAAATGCTTGATCACGCGACCGATCTCGTAGTCGTTGTAGGCAGCGTAGGCCGCAAACACTTCGACCTGACGGATGAAGAGTTTCTTCTCCTCCGCCGTAAGCTGGTCCCACGGCTTTAGGATATCGCTGGGCCATGGCGCGAGCTTGGTGTCACTCGGGATCACGCCGAGCCGCTTCTGGTTCTCGAATATGCGCTCGCGAAGCTTTTCGTAACCGTCGTCGAACAGGTGCATCGCGCCGATCTTGTCCACCCATTCCTTGGTCGGGTGGTGCGGCGCGTGCGTCGCGCCGGGCGCATACTTGATGAAGAGCGGTTTGGACGGATCGGTCTGGTGGACGCGCGTCATCCAATCGATGGCGTCGTCGGCCATTGCGGTGACGAGATTCCAGGTGCCCGGGGCCTTGCCCAGGAATGGGTAGATTTGCGTCGTGTTGCGGAAGAGGTTCGGCTGCCACTGGTTGGCGTCACCGCCCACAAAGCCGTAGAAGTATTCGAAGCCCATGCCGGTTGGCCACTGATTGAACGGGCCGATCTGGCTGGCCTCAAAGGCTGGCGTATTGTGATCCTTGCCGAACCATGACGTCGCGTAGCCGTTGCCGAGCAGGATCCGCCCGATCGTCGCCTTGTCCTTGCCGATGATGCTGTCATAGCCGGGGAAGCCGGTCGACTGTTCCGAGATCACGCCGAAGCCGGCCGAGTGGTGGTTGCGCCCGGTGATCAGCGCCGCGCGGGTCGGCGAACACAGTGCGGTGGAGAAGACGCGGTTGTAGCGCAGGCCCTCATTGGCGATGCGGTCCATCGTCGGGGTCGGGATGACACCCCCGAAAGTGCTCGGCACGCCGAAGCCGGCGTCATCAGTGATGATCAGCAGCACGTTCGGCGCGCCCTGCGGCGGGACCACGCGCGGCGCCCACCACGGCTTGGATTGCAGGGCGTCGTCCCGGATTACGCCGCCAAACGTCGGATCGGGCGGCGGGAGTTGCTTGCCGTCGATCGTGGTCGTGGCGCTGGGCGAACCCGCAGCGCCAGTCGTCTGCTGTGCCATCGCGGGCACAATCGTGAGCATGGTCAACGTAGCAGCGCAGGACAACAGCGCGGACATTTTCATGACCGATCCTCCCTACTGGGTCTCTGCCATGGGCCAAAAGTGCACACCAACCGCATGGAAGTAGGGGCCGGACACCTTGGTGTTGACGTAGATCAACGGATGGGTCGTGGAGGTTCGGGCAAGCCGCGCGGCATCAGGATCCTAACGTTTATGTGATCGGGCCGTTTGGCAGTCCCTTGCCTTTGCAATCACTGTGCTTTCCGAGATCTGCGCGTCGCCGCTCCAGAATCTCGAAGGCTCGATGGAATAAGACGCGCCCGCACGCGTCACACCCGCACAACGCATCAAATATGGAGGCCAGAATGCGTAGGCCATCGTTTCACGGCGCCGTGACGGCGCTGTCAGGCATGCTTCCGAGACCAGGTCTAGGCACTGTGGTTCTTGGCGCGCGCCTTCTCATCGCGTTTGCTCTTCCGTCGCATGTGCTTGCGCAGGAAGCCCACCCGCCTGTCCCGCCGGCCGTTGCCGCCGACGAGGCTCCGTTCTGGAAAGAGAACGAGGCCGCGATGATCAAGATGATGAACGACATGGAGATCAAGCCGACCGGCGACGTCGACCGCGACTTTGTGGCGATGATGTCTCCTCATCATCAAGGCGCGATCGACATGGCGATCAGCGAACTGCGCTACGGCAAGAACGAACAGTTACGGCGTATCGCGCAGGAGATCATCGTCGATCAGATGCAGGAAATCGCAGCCATGAAGCTTGCGATCGGCCAGCCGGTGACGGATGCCGCGCCTGCCCCCACGCAACAGCAACCGGCTTCGACTGCGGTCGAACATCACCACTCAGGCATGTCGATGGACATGTCATCGGGAATGAAGAAGTAGGAGCTAACCATGACGATCTGGAAGAGCCTTCTCCTTGCAGGCACGATGCTTGCAACCAGTTCCGGCGCCTGGGCAGGACAAGCGCCCGGCGCGCTGTCCGCGCCTGACGTGCCGATCAGCCATCACGACCGCGTTTACGCAGCGGAGCAATTCTCGAATACGGTCTCGGTGACGGACCCTGTCGATAACAAGCTCCTCGGCGTCATCAGGTTGGGCGATCCACAACCCGTTAACTTCAGCCCGCTCTACAAGGGGCAGGTTCTCGTCCACGGGATGGGCTATTCGCCCGATCATCGGACCCTGGCGGTGGTCTCGATCGGATCGAACTCGGTGACCTTCATCGACACCGCGACCAATGCCGTCAAGCATGTGACCTATGTCGGCCGATCGCCGCATGAAGCATTCTTCACGCCCGATGGCCGGGAGGTCTGGGTCACCGTGCGGGGCGAGAACTATATCTCTGTGATCGATAGCAAGACGTTCGCAGAGAAGACCCGTATCACCACGCCCAGCGGTCCGGGCATGCAGATCTTCTCGCCCGACGGAAAATATGGCTACATCTGCTCGTCCTTCAACCCGGAGACAGACGTCGTCTCCGTTGCCGACCACAAGATCATCGCGAAGGTCAAGCAGGAGAGTCCGTTCTGCCCGAACATCGCCGCGACGCCGGACGGAAACCAGGTGTGGTTCACGCTCAAGGACACCGGCACGACGCAGGTGTTCAATGCCAGGCCGCCGTTCAATCTGATCAAGATGATCGACAGCGGCCCGATCACCAACCACGTTAACTTCGCCCACACGGCGAAGGGGACTTTCGCCTACGTTACGATCGGCGGCTTGAACCAGGTCAAGGTGTTCCGCACCGATGATTTTTCGGAGGTCGCGACCATCCCTGTCGGAAATCTTCCGCACGGTGTGTGGCCGTCGGGCGATGGCAGCCGGATCTATGTCGGGCTTGAGAATGCCGACGCGCTCGCAGCGATCGACACCGCGACCAATACGGTGATCGCCAACATCCCGATCGGACAAGCGCCTCAGGCCATCGCCTATGTTCCGAACGCTGCCCCGAATGCAGACGACCGCCAGAACCTGCAGGCGCTCGGTGTCGCGGGCCAGGCCGCGCACCTCTCGCTCGGACCGAAGGATGGGTCAAAGGACGAGAAACCTCCGACGAGCGTTTCACTGTTCGATCAGGGCCTGATCCAGGTGCTGCAGGCGTCGGTGACCGGTCTGACGCCGAAGCAAAAATACGTGCTTGCGCTGGCAGACCACGCTGACGGAAGCGGTTCTCTGCAACCGCTGGCGGCCTTCATGACCAATCCGGCCGGATCGGCCATCGTCAACGCTGTTGGGCCGATCCGGCAGATCGTCCAGGATCCGGCAAGTCCGGAACGGCGATATCTGGTCATTGCCCCCGGAGATGCGACGACATCAGGAGAGGCGGTACAGGTGCAAACGCGGTGATGGTAGAGTGAGGGCAAGCTAGAGCATGATCCGGGAAAAGTGGAAACCGGTTTTCCCTCGCGACAAACGCGAAGCGTTTGCGTGGGAAGATCATGCTCAAACAAAGAGATGAGATCATGATCCGATTGCGTCCAATCGGATCATGATCGAGGCGGAGTGCGCCATGGAAGACATGCTGAGGCAGGTCGAACCGTTGATACCCGCGCTCCGCCGCTATGCACGCGCACTGGTTCGCAACCGCGCGAATGCCGACGACCTGGTGCAGGATTGCCTGGAGCGTGCCGTCAGCCGCTGGTACCAGCGGCGCGACGGCGATGTCCGCGCCTGGCTCTTCACGATCCTGCATAACCTGGCGATCAATCAGTTTCGCCAGTCAGCGACGCGCGGCAGGCATGTCCCGATCGACAACACCAATGAGGATGATTTGGGCGAGGCCGCAGCGCAGGAACAAAAATTGATGTATCAGGACGTTCTGAACAAGCTCGCGAAACTTCCCGAAGACCAGCGTGCCGTACTGCTGCTTGTTGGCGTCGAAGACCTCTCCTATGCGGATGCCGCGAAGGTGCTCGATATTCCCGTGGGCACGGTGATGTCGCGGCTCTCTCGGGCGCGCGAAAGGCTGCGGCAGGAGATCGAAGGCACTGCGATCGATGCGCCAACCAACATTGTGTCAATACGGAGCGTGAAGAATGAGCCATCGACCGATCACGGAGGATGATCTCCACGCCTATGTGGACCGTGTCCTCGAACCGGAGCGGCAGGCAGAAGTCGCCGCTTATCTGGGTGATCATCCGGATGTCGCCAGACGCGTCGCCTCCTTCAGCGATCAGCGCGATCGGTTGCGCGCGGCGTTCGCGCCGATCGCCGAGGAACCCTTGCCGGCAGAGCTCAATCTGTCGCGCATCATCGAGCAGCGTTCGCGACGACCGTCGCCGGTTCGGTGGGCGATGGCGGCGATGCTGCTGTTGAGCATCGGTGGTCTCGGCGGCTGGTTCGTACGCGGCGCGCTGCAGACGTCGCCGAGCGGACTGGTTGCGCTCGCACAGGAGGCGGCCATCTCGTATAGCGTCTATGCACCGGATCGCGTCCGACCTGTCGAGGTTCGCGCGTCCGAGAGCGCTCAACTCGTGCAATGGCTCTCAGACCGGCTGCATCGGCCGGTGAAGGTGCCGGATTTGACCACGTCGGGCTACCGTCTGATGGGAGGGCGCCTTGTCGCCAGTTCGCATGGCCCCGCTGCAATGTTCATGTATGACGATGACCACGGGAGTCGGATTGTCGTGCTGACCCGACCGATGAGCAGTGCGGACCAGAACGCACCAATGACGCCCCAATCGCAGGACGGCGTTGGAGGCTTCGCCTGGGCAGACGACGGCGTGGGCTACAGTCTGATCGGCCCCGCCGCTCCGGAGTCCTTGAGGCCGATTGCAAATGAGGTTCGGAGACAGGCTCGTTCGATCTGAACGCGACGATTGTTCTGCGCCGGAATGACAGCCCCGTCATTGCGACCCGTTGGCTCGCAATGACGATGTGGATGCAGAGGGTGCGACATAACAACCCGTCGGGCAAATCAGCAAAAGTCTGTCCAGCCCTCGCGTAAAAAACATTCTGCTTTCACCGTCGGGCAAATCAGTGATTTAACTCCGCGCGTCTCAGCGCGAATGAGGGGCGGGTCGCGATCGTCACGAACGTTGCGGTGAGATGCGGTGGACGCGGCTGTTGCGACAGACGAACGCAACATCAGCGGACGGCGAAGTCGTGTGGTCCTGGCGCCCCGACGCTGGCGCTAAGCTTCTTACGAAGTGATGGTGGCAAGAAAGCCCGGTCACCGGGGAGAGCACGAAATAAGCCGTAACACCATCGCGCAGGGAAAGCCGGAATGCTTCGGTTGAACCTGTGGTCCTACCCCCGTGCTTTTTGTTGCACGGGACCCACGGGTGCAACCCGCACCCGGCTTTCCCTGCGCCCTCTGATCAATGAGAGGGTGGAACGAGATGCAAACCTCGGGCGCAAAACGCCGCGAGAATGCGGACACACATCTTCTCCGCTGTTTTGGAATCGTAGGATGGGTAGAGCGCAGCGAAACCCATCATTCGCGCGGCTTGCTCCATCGCGATGGGTTTCGCTGCGCTCTACCATCCTATGGATTTGCTGTTTGATATTTGAACCAGACCTCACCCGTGTCATTGCGAGCGCAGCGAAGCAATCCACGTCTCCACTTGCGGCGCTATGGATTGCTTCGCTGCGCTCGCAATGACGGGGGAGAGAGCGGTGGCATGGCGAGGTACCCAGTTATGAAACCGTCATGTCGGCGTGCTGCTGTTCCGCGCCGGCACATCGTCAAGTCCACGTTACCTGGTTACATTGCCGGCCATGCTGCCATATGCTCAATTGAAACCTCTGGCGTGCATTCGCCGGAAATCTCGCCGGCGTCCGCCGGACCCAAGCCGGAGCTTTCATGATTTCTAAGCCGTCCGCCGCGCGAAACCGGCTGGTATTGATCGCCTACACCACAGCGATCTTCGTCAGTGCGCTCCTGTTGTTCTCGGTGCAGCCGCTGTTCACCAAGATGGTGCTGCCGCGGCTCGGCGGCTCGCCGGCGGTGTGGTCGGTGGCGATGGTGTTCTTCCAGTCGCTGCTGCTCGCAGGCTACGCCTACGCGCATTACCTGATGAAGATGAACAACCGCGCCGCTCCGGTCGCGGTGCATCTGCTGCTTTTGGTCGCGGCCGTGCTGACGCTGCCGCTTGCGATCCGGAGCGGCTGGGGTGATCCGCCGACATCAGGTTACGCGTTCTGGTTGCTCGGCCTGTTCGCGGTCTCGATCGGCCTGCCGTTCTTCGCGCTCGCTGCCAACAACCCACTGCTGCAGGCCTGGTTCGTGCGCACCGGCCATCCCAACGGTCCCGATCCGTACTTCCTCTACGCATCCTCGAACATCGGCAGCTTCCTCGCGCTGTTGTCCTATCCGGTGCTGCTGGAGCCGATGTTCACGCTGCGCACGCAGAACCTGATCTGGACCGGTGGCTATGGCCTGTTGATCCTGCTGATCGCGAGCTGCGGCGTGCTGCTGTTGCGTTCGCCTGCGAGCGCGGCAGCGCTGAATTTGCCGGCCGATGATGCCGATGCGCCCGCGCCCTCCTGGCTGCTGCGCTTGCGCTGGATCTTCCTGGCCGCGGTGCCCTCGGGCCTTCTGATCGCGGTGACCGCGCATATCTCGACCGACGTCGCCGCAGCGCCGCTGCTCTGGGTCTTGCCGCTGTCGCTTTACCTCTTGACCTGGGTGCTGGTGTTCCAGTCGCGCCCGCTGTTTCCGCACAAATGGATGCTGATGCTGCAGCCGCTCGCGATCGCGGGCGTCGTCATCCTGCTTGCGGTCGGTGGCGAACAGAATCTGCTGCTGACGCTCGGCGGCCATCAGCTCTGCTTCTTCATCATCGCGATGGCCAGCCATGGCGAATTGGCGCGGACCCGGCCGGCGGCAAAATACCTTACCGGCTTCTACGTCGCGCTGTCGTTCGGCGGCATGGTCGGTGGCCTGTTCGCAGGCCTGATCGCGCCCTTCACCTTCTCCTGGGTGGCCGAATACCCGATCCTGCTTGCGCTCGCCGCGCTGTGCCGGCCTTCCGGGGATGAGCGGCTGCCGCGCTGGAGCGCCTGGTACTGGCCGTTCCTTGCCGTGCTCGCGGTGGCGCTGATCGCGCCGTCCTATTCAACCGGGACGCTGTTCAACTGGTTCGACGAGCGGCGGGCGTGGGTGATCGGCGCGGTCGGCGTGCTTTCGGCGCTGCTGGCGCTCGCGGTCAACGCCAACCGCTGGAAGATCTTCGCCACCGTCGTGGTCGCGCTGCTGCTGTTACGCGCTTACCCCTCCGATGAAGGGCGGGTCGAGACCGTGCGCAGCTTCTTCGGCGTGCACAAAATCGTGGTGACGCCGAACGGCC
This sequence comes from Bradyrhizobium sp. Arg237L, assembly GCF_029990105.1. Classification (NCBI taxonomy): domain Bacteria; kingdom Pseudomonadati; phylum Pseudomonadota; class Alphaproteobacteria; order Hyphomicrobiales; family Nitrobacteraceae; genus Bradyrhizobium; species Bradyrhizobium sp. Arg237L. Next base: position 49,707 of record NZ_JAQMIL010000018.1, read on the forward strand.
AGTATCACGTGCTGATGCATGGCACCACCATTCACGGCGCCGAGCGATTCAAGAATGACGACGGCACGCCGGCAACCGGGCGGCCCGAACCCATCACCTATTATCACAAGGACGGCGGTATCGGGCAGGCGATCACGGCGATGCGCGAGCGCAAGGGCGCTCCGCTCAGGGTCGCCGTGATCGGGCTCGGCTCGGGCACGCTCACTTGCGCCGCGGAGCCGGGCGAGCAATGGAAGTTCTTCGAGATCGACCAGACCATGGTCGATACCGCGCGCGATCCGAAGTATTTCACCTACATCCAGAATTGCGCCCCCGATCTGAAGCCGGTGATCGGCGATGCCAGGCTCACCTTCGCCCGCGAGCCGGATGGCATCTACGACCTCATCATCGTCGATGCCTATTCATCCGACGCGATCCCGATCCATCTGGCGACGGAGGAGGCGATGGCGATTTACAAGGCGAAGCTGGCGCCACAGGGCGCGGTGGTGATGCATGTCTCCAACCGCCACCTCGAGCTTTCCAGCGTCGTGGTCGGCATTGCCGAAGCCAACGACCTCAAGAGCTGGGTCTACAGCGAGGATTCCGGCCGCGACAGCGAATACATTTTCTCGACCTCGGTGGTAATCTCCGCACGCGAGGAGGACGATGTCGGCAAGCTCGCCTCGTCCGACCAGTGGAGCGAGACCGAGGCCGATGAAAAGCAGCAGGTCTGGACCGACGATTATTCCAACATCCTGGGCGCGGTTTACCGGCGATTGCGCGACGGCGAGTAGTGAGCTCGATATTTTTGCAACACCCGCCGCCCGCGTTCGCGGTTTGGCGCCATAACCCGCCGCAACGGTTGCGGCACGGGGGCGGACTCTATACTGATGGAACTTGTTTCCCAATTGTTCCATTAGTCATGCGCGACCATCGGATTATCCGGAGCCGGCATTTTCATCGATTGCAGCGGCGGCATTTCATCCTGTTTGATGTTTTGCCATTCATCGGGACATTGATCGCGGTTGCGGCCTTGTTCTACCGCCCCATCGGGGCGCTCGAAATCAGCCTGTTTTTTGGGATGTGGCTGGTCACGGGCCTCGGCCTCACCGTCGGCTATCACCGGCTGTTCACGCACCGCGCCTTCGCGACCGGCACGGCGGTGAGCGCGATGCTGATCATCATGGGCTCGATGGCCGGGCGGGGGCCAATGGTATCCTGGGCCGCCATGCATCGTCGCCACCATGAGGTCAGCGATCACGATGGCGACCTGCATTCGCCCAATCTGCATGGCGAGAGCTTCCTCGGCCGCCTGCGCGGCTTCCTGCATGCGCATTTGACCTGGATGATCGAGCATGATTATCCGAACGTCGCCCACTACGTTCCGGACCTGATGGCGCAGCCGACGCTGGTCCGGGTCAACAGCTATTATTACGTCTGGGTGCTGCTGGGGCTGTTGATCCCGACCGCCATTGGCGGGCTGGTCGCTGGCAGCCTGTGGGGCGCGGTGGCCGGGTTCCTCTGGGGCGGCGTGGTGCGCATGTTCGCGGTCGAACAGGCGATGTCGGCGATCAACTCCGTCATGCACACATTCGGCGCACGTCCCTACCGCACCAGGGGTGACAACAGCCGCAATCTCGGCGTAATGGCATGGTTGGCGTGGGGCGAGGGGTGGCACAACAATCACCATGCCTTCCCTTATTCGGCGGCGTTCGGGTTGCGATGGTTCGAATTCGATCCGGGCTATCTCTTCATCCGATTGCTCGCCGCGCTGGGACTGGCCTGGAATGTCAAGGTGCCGAGTGCGGAGAAGATCGCGCTGCGCCGGCTGCACGAGCCGGCGCCCGAACTGGCCGAGCTCGAGCACGGATAGTCGTCGGCTTCCGGCGGATAAGGTGAGTAACCCGGGTCATGCCTGAGATCGCCGGCTGATGCTGTTCAACGACTACCCCTTCCTGCTGGGCTTCCTGCCAGCGGCAATCCTGATCTATCGATTGGTCGATCCGCATCCGCAGTGGCGGATCTGGACGCTGGTCGCGATGTCGCTGGTCTTCTACGCCTACGGCAATCCGCCCTTCGTCCTGCTCCTGATCCTGTCGATCCTGATCAACTGGTTCGCGGCGATGACGTATGCCAGGACCAAGATGTCGTGGATCATCACCGCCGCAATCGTCGCCAATCTCGCCGTCCTCGGCTGGTTCAAATACGCCAACTTCCTCGCCTACAATATCGGCCTTGCGCTGGGCCGGCCGATGCCGGTGCTCGACATCGTGCTGCCGCTCGGCATCTCCTTCTTCACCTTCCACCACATCATGTATCTGGTCGACCTGCGCAAGGGAAAGGCGCCGACCTATTCGCTGAACCGCTACGCGCTCTACATTTCCTTCTTCCCGCAGGCGCTCGCCGGCCCGCTGGTGCGCTGGTCGCAGGTGATGGAGCAGTTCGGCAAGAAGGTCTATGCGCCGGGCTGGCAGCGCGAGTTCTGCATCGGCATCGCCTTCATCCTGATCGGGCTGGTCGAAAAGATCCTGCTCGGCGACCGCATCGCGCGGCTGATCGATCCGATCTATGCGCGGGCGCTTGAAGGGCCGGTGAGCAATGGCGACGCCTGGCTGGCGCTCGCCTTCGCCATCCAGATCCTCTACGACTTCGCCGGCTATTCCGACATCGCGGTCGGGCTCGGCCTCTTGTTCGGCGTCAAGCTGCCGTACAATTTCGATGCGCCGTTCCGTTCCACCAGCATCCAGGATTTCTGGCAGCGCTGGCACATCACCTTGATGACGTTCCTGCGCGAATACCTGTTCTTTCCGCTCGCCAACAAGCGCATGGTGCCGCGGCGCTTCTACCAACTGCAATATTTCGCCGTGATGGTGCTGACCATGGCGCTGTGCGGCCTCTGGCACGGCGCGAGCTGGACCTTCGTGCTGTGGGGCACGCTGCATGGCCTGGCGCTGGTCGTCTGCTCGCTGTGGCGCCGCTACGGGCCGCGGCTGCCTGCGCTCGTCGGATGGGCGCTGACGGTGATTTTCGTGCTGCTGACCGGCGTGTTCTTCCGCGCCGGCACGCTGGATGCAGCGTTGAACATCTTCCACGGCCTCGCCGGGCCGCCCAATCTGTCGGAGGGCAAGCATCTGTGGCCGCTCGTGGTCGTTCCGCTGATGGCGTTCCTGCTGCCGGCAACCCAGGACATCGTCGAACGCGTGATGCAGCGGCCGCGCCCCTGGCTTGGCGCGGTGGCCGGCCTCGGCCTGCTCGCCATCCTGATCGTGCTCGGAGAAGGGAACGTTCGTGGCTTCGCTTACTACCAGTTCTGACACGTCGCCCGAATGGGGCCGCTGCCTGGCCAACTGCGTCGGCACGCTCGTTGGCGGCTTGGTGCTGCTCTACGCGCTGATGATCCTGGTCGACCCCTATGACAGCGGAAGGTTCGGCGTGCTCGGCATCGATGGCGTCAACGATCGCAACACGCTCACCTCGGCGGCCAGCCGCGCGCGCGATCCCAATTTCGATTCCGCCATCATCGGCAATTCGACTGCGCAGATGCTTGAACCGACGGAGCTGTCAAAGGCGACCGGCCTGCGCTTCGTGCAGCTCTACATGACCGGCGCCAATCCGCACGAGCAGCTCATGCTGGTCGATTTTTTCCTGAAGCATCACAAGCGGGTGGGCGCATTTGTATTCGTCGTCGATCCCTGGTGGTGCCATCACGTCCCCATCCAATCGCCGCCGGGCACCTTCCCCGATTGGCTCTACAGCGAAAGCCCGCTCGTCTACGCGACGCACCTGCTGTCCTGGACCACGATCGAGCACACGTTCCAACGTTTCTCGATCGGCCTCGGCTGGCACCATCGCAGGGATCCCACCGGCTTCTTCAGCTACGAGGACATCTGGCTGCCCGGCACCTTCCGCGAAATCAGCCCGCCACGCGATCCGCTGCCTGCGGCCACCATCGCGGAGCGCGAGACGCTTCCCGACGTCGCGCGGCTCGATGCGCTGGTCAAGAGGCTTCCAGCCGAGACCAGTGTCGTCATCGTCGTGCCGCCGACCCTGCAAAGCAAGATGCCGCAGCCCGGCACGCCCGCCGCCGCGGACCGTGAGGCGTGTAACGCGGCTCTGAAGCGTGTCGTGGCCGGCCGGCCGAACAGCAATTTCATCAACTATCGCATCGACAACGCGCTGACCCGCGACCGTGCGAATTTTGCGGATTTCATCCACTACCGCCCGAGCATCGCGACCAAGATCATGGAAGGCATCGCCGCCAGCATCCGCGATGGCGAGGCGGCGAAGATCGACTTCAGATGATCGTTCTCCCTGTCATGCCCCGCGAAGGCGGGGGCATCCAGTAACCGGCGGCCTCTCGACTCAAGCACTACTGCCTCTGGAATACTGGATCGTCCGGTCAAGCCGGACGATGACCGCAAGAGCGAGTCAATCCGCGTCCGCGGCGAGATCCTCGAACCGGCCTTCGGACCACAGCCGGCGCGCCAGGCTGCGCTGGATCTTCCCGCTGGTGGTCTTGGGCAGCGTGCCCGGCCGGATCAGCACGATATGGCGTGCGAACAATTCGTGCTGGTCGGTGACGTGCTCGCGGATCAGGCCCTTCATTTCGGCGCCGTCGATCCTGTTGCGCTCGGTGCGCTCGACCTCCTGCACGACAACAAGCGTTTCATCGCTGTGCTCGTCCCTGACGGAGAACGCCGCGCCGCAATTGGCGCGCAGCGCGGTGTGCGCCGCCTGCACCGTGCGCTCGATATCCTGCGGATAGTGATTGATGCCCCTGACGATGATCAGGTCCTTGATCCGTCCGGTGATGAAGAGCTCACCCGTCCGATCAAGGAAGCCGAGGTCGCCGGTGCGCAGCCAGCTCGCGCTGTCGTCATCGTCCGCGATGCGCGCATGCAGGCCGGCCTTGGTCGCTTCCGGATTGTTCCAATAGGCGCCCGCGACATTAGCACCGTTCACCCAGACCTCGCCGACCTGGTCGACGGGCAGCCGCGCGCAGGTGTCGGGATCGACGATCGCGATCCGCTCGCCTTCGAGCGCGCGGCCGCAGCCGACCAGCATCTGGCTGTCCGCCGCGTCAGCCGGCGCTTCGGCCCGATGCGCCTGCAGCGCTGCACGGCTGACATCCCGCGTCACGTGGCCGGCGCCGCGGCTGCCGCCGGAGATCAGCAGTGTCGCTTCCGCCATGCCATAGGCCGGAAAGGTGGCGCGAGGATCGAAGCCGTGAGCGGCGAAGGTCTCGATGAATTGCTTGATCGTCTCGGCATGCACCGGCTCGGCGCCGTTGAGCGCAATCTTCCAGGAGGAGAGATCGACGCCCTGCATCTGGTCGGCGCGATAGCGGCTGACGCAGAGGTCGTAGCCGAAATTCGGGCAGCAGGCGACCTCGGCGCGATAATCGCTGATCGCGCGCAGCCAGTTGAGCGGGCGCTGGGTGAAGGCGTTCGGCGCCATCAGCACGCAGAGCGCACCGACATAGAGCGCCTCCAGCGTGTTCAGGATTAGCCCCATGTCGTGGTAGAGCGGCACCCAATTGACATAGGTCGACCGCTCGGTGTTGCCGAGCGAGATGCGGATCATCTCCAGATTGGCGAGCAGGTTGCCGTGGCTGACGGCGACGCCCTTGGGCTCGGACGTCGAGCCCGAGGTGTATTGCAGGAAGGCGATATCCTCTCGCGCTGGAAGCGGCAGATCGGCTGCGGGCTGCGCTGGCGTCGTATCGAGATCGACGGCCAGCCAGTGCAGGCCTTCGCGCGAAAATCGCTCCTGCAGATCGCCGCGGATGGCGAAGGCCGAACTGGTGAGCGCGATCGCAGGTTCGCAATTGGCCATGATCGCGGCGCTGGAGTCGCGCGCACTCTGCCGCCGCGGCATCATCATCGGCACCGCGATCACGCGCGCTATCAGGCAGCCGAAGAAGGCGACGACGAATTCGAGCCCCGGCGGAAACACCAGCATCGCGCGATCGCCGGGCCGGGTGACTTCGCCAAGCCGCGCCGCCAGCGCGCTGGCGGCGTCATGCAACTCGCGAAAGGTGAGGACGGCTTCCTCCGCCCCGCGGTCGGAGAGGAAGATGTAGGCGCGCGCATCGGGCTGCGTTTCCGCCCGCTTTGCCAGCAGCGCCACCAGCGAGGAAAACGTCTCCATCTTGGCCAATGATATCCGGCGGTAGTGAGGATCAGGCAGCGGAGCGGGCCGCGAGCTTTTCAGCGAGGTAACGCGACAGCGCGTCGACGGTCGGATAGTCGTAGAAGTCGTCGGTCGAAAGCTCGAGGTCGAGCTTCTCCTCGAGTTCCATCATGACATAGACGACCATCGCCGAATCGAGCCCGAGTCGGTTGAATTTGGTATCGGTCTTGACCCGGTCCTTCGCGATCCGCAGCACTTTAGCGAGCGAAGCAACGCAAAAACCGGATATTTCTTCTTGTGTCATGGGAAATCCAGCGAAACAACTAGACACAATACGGACACGGCGGGCGTTGTCAATTTGGGCTCACGCAGGCGTGTTGATGGCGATCGTGCACGAATCCGGACGTGCAGGATGGCGTCGGCGTAAAGCGGACTTTCAGGGGAATGCGAGGCGTTTGCGCGAAGATCGTGCGCAGGCAAGAATGAGGCACAAAAAAGAAATTGGGCGCAGAAAGATAAAGAGCGGGATGATGAAGCCATCCCGCTCTGACGTCTCGACCAACTCGGCGCTGGTCAATCCTGGTATGTGAAGAACCCGCGCGGGCGTGGCGGGTAGTAGTAGCCTTGCGGCGCCGGCACGTAGCGGTCGGAATACTGTTGCGGTTGCTGCGGCTGGCGATAGTAGGTCTGCGTATCGTAGACGCGGCGGCTGCGCGGCGCCGGATACACCTGCGCGTTGGAGCTGCCGTCGGCGGGATAGATGTAGCCGTCGTCGGCGCGGGCCTGCGGCAATTGCTGCTGCTGTTGCGGTGTGATCATCACAGGATCGCCAGCGGCATCGCCAAATTGCTGCTCGTACTGCGGCGCGCGGCGGGCAACCGCGGTGTTGCCGCGCTTCGGATTGCGCGCCAGCGCCACCTGCGAGGAGCCGGTCAGCGTCACCGTGGCGTTGAGCACGCCTTGCTCCTGCACCAGCGCGTAGAGCGTCGCCGCATGTTCGCGCGACAATCGCACGCAGCCATGGGAGGCGGGGCTGCCGAGGCGGTTGATGGAGTCGGTGCCGTGGATCGCGTGCCCGATCTTGGTGAAGAAGATCGAGTGCGGCATCGGCGCGTCGTCGAATTCCTTGGAGTAATGGTCTTCCTCCATGCGGAAAGTGCGGAAGCTGCCGTTCGGCGTCTCGTAGGAGGGGATGCCGGTCGAGACCGGCCAGTGATACCGCTCGACGCCGTCGACCGCGACGGTCATCTGCTGGTTATCCTTGTCGACGGTGATGGCGACTTTGGCCTGTGCGGCGCCGGCAAAAGCCAGCGTCAGGGCGGTGAAAGCAACGAGGAACGTACGCATCTTACCTTGGCCCTCCAGGCCTACCATTGCAGCGCCGCGGTTCTCCGTCCCCGGCATCCAATATGCCCGGAATCCGGCTCGGGTTCCAGTAGCCCGGCTATGCATCGTTAATATAACGAGCGGCGCAAGCAAGGCGTCATCGGAGAAATCCGGCGCCGGCCTGCTGACTTTTTCGCGAGTTGTGAGCGGACGACTCGAATTCGTCACAGACGCGCAACCATTTGGCCGCAAGGGCGTTTCACACTCCCGCCTGACGGTACAATTTGCCGTGCATTTTTGGGAATTGTGATGAAGAAGACCAAGGTCAAGACGCCGGCGCTGCCTGATGTCACGCCGGTGCGGCTCGTGCTTGCGGCCGCCGCCATCATCCTTGCATTGCTTGCGATGCCTCATCTAGGACATGCCCAGGGCATCGTTCGCGGCGCGCACGAGGGAGCCTACGAGGGCAATCGGATCGCCGGTCCGGTCGGCGGCGTGGTTGGGGGTGCCGTTGGCGCCGGCGTCGGCGGTGCCGTGGGTGCGGTCAACGGCGTGCTCGGCATTCCCAATCGCGGCTGGCACCGTGGCCATCGCTGCCGCGGCTACTACACCCGCTCGGGCCATTTCCGCTGCTATCGCTGATCACGGTAGCCCGGATGGAGCGAAGCGCAATCCGGAGACGGTGCCGCGAGCTGTGACAGCGTTCCCGGATTGCGCTGCGCTTCATTCGGGCTACGACGCCGATCAATGCTTGAGCCGGTAGCCCGTCCGGAATATCCACCAGACGATCGCCAGGCAGGTGGCGAGGAAGCCCAGGGTCATGCCGAGACTCAGGCCGACGCCGACATCGGCGATCCCATAGAAGCTCCAGCGGAAGCCCGAGATCAGGTAGACCACGGGGTTGAGCAGGGTGATGGTGCGCCAGCCCGAGGGCAGCATGTTCACGGAATAGAAGCTGCCGCCCAGGAACGTCAGCGGCGTCACCACCAGCATCGGGATCATCTGCAGCTTCTCGAATCCATCGGCCCAGATGCCGATGATGAAGCCGAACAGGCTGAAGGTGACGGCAGTCAGCACCAGGAAGGTCAGCATCCAGATCGGGTGATTGATGTGCAGCGGCACGAACAATCCGGCCGTCGCCATGATGATGAGCCCGAGGATGATCGACTTCGTCGCGGCCGCCCCGACATAGCCGATGATGATCTCGAAATAGGAGATCGGCGCCGAGAGGATTTCATAGATCGTGCCGACGAATTTCGGGAAATAGATGCCGAAGGATGCGTTGGCGATGCTCTGCGTCAGCACCGACAGCATCACGAGCCCGGGCACGATGAAGGTGCCGTAGCTGACGCCCTCGACCTCCGTGATGCGCGAGCCGATCGCGGCGCCGAATACCACGAAGTAAAGCGAGGTCGACACCACTGGCGAGACGATGCTCTGCAACAGCGTGCGCCAGGTGCGCGCCATTTCGAACAAATAGATTGCGCGGATCGCCCGATAATTCATGGTGTCCTCACCAGCGCTCTGATTTCGAAGTTCGCACGCGTTCGCGGAGCCTCCAATGCGAACTTCGAAATCAGAGGAGCGCTAGCAAATCTATGATTCTGGTGCGGCATTAAAGTTTGAAGTTCCTATGACGAGGGTGCGGCAAACCCTGATAGGAACTTCAAACTTGCCGCACCAGGCTGACGAAGATGTCTTCGAGCGAAGACTGGCTGGTCTCGAGGTCGGAGAAACGGATTCCGGCGTTGCGGAGATCGCCGAGCAGGCTTGTGATGCCGGTGCGTTCGCCCGCGGTGTCGTAATCATAGATCAGCTCGGTGCCGCCTTCCGAGAGCACGAGATGATAGGCCGCAAGCGCAGGCGGAATGGCGTCGATCTTGTGCGCCAGATGCAGCTTGAGCTGCTTCCTGCCGAGCTTCTCCATCAGCTTGGCCTTGTCCTCGACCAGGACGATCTCGCCCTTGTTGATGACGCCGATGCGGTCGGCCATCTCCTCGGCTTCCTCGATGTAATGCGTGGTCAGGATGATGGTGACGCCGGCATCTCGCAGCGTCCGCACCACTTCCCACATGCCCTTGCGCAGCTCGACGTCGACGCCGGCGGTCGGCTCGTCCAGGAACAGTATCTGCGGCTCGTGCGACAGCGCTTTCGCGATCATCACGCGCCGCTTCATGCCGCCCGACAGCGTGATGATCTTGGAATCCTTCTTCTCCCAGAGCGAGAGGTCCTTCAGCACCTTCTCGATATGAGCGGGGTTCTTCGGCTTGCCGAACAGGCCGCGGCTGAAGCTCACGGTCGCCCATACCGTCTCGAACGAATCGGTGTGCAGTTCCTGCGGCACGAGGCCGATCATCGCGCGGGCGGCGCGGTAGGACTTGATGATGTCGTGGCCGTTGACCGAGACGCTGCCTTCACTCGGATTGGCGATGCCGCAGACGATGCTGATCAGCGTGGTCTTGCCGGCGCCGTTCGGCCCGAGCAGGGCAAAAATCTCGCCGCGCCGGATATCGAGATTGATCTTGTTCAGCGCCCTGAAACCGGAGCCGTAGACTTTTGAGAGATTGGAAACGGAAATGATCGGCGACATGGCTAACGGTGATGGGCTGGCGGGAAAAGTACAGGGAACGCGACGTTGCGCCGCGCGAGAGGAGGGGCGGCCAGTACATAGGTACGCTTGGCTGGTTCTGCAATCCGTCGAAACGACGATCAGTTCACTCCGCCGCGTAAGCGCGCGCGGGTAATTCAATCAGGGCGACCATATAGGTCTTTATGTCGTTCGCGATCTCCGGCTCGGCCTTCAGCTCGGTCAGTGTTCGCGGACGCGGCAGCGACTTGCCGTCATTTTCAAGGCTTTCCGCATAGAGCTGCAAGGCCTCCGGCGCATTGCGCAAGGCTTCATCGATATCATCGCCGCCGGAAGTGCAGCCGGGCAGATCCGGAAACCAGACACCCACGCTGTGCTCAGGTCCGGCGTCCTCAACAATCGCGACGTAGTGAGCCATGGCCAACCTCAATCGGGCTTCCAGCCTGCACCTTTATAGATGGCGCGCACCAGTCCTTTCCCCAAGTCCTTCTTTGGGTGCGGAATGACCAGCGTTTCGCCGGATATGGGATTCTTGAACACGTGGTGCGAACCGGTAACGCGAACAAGTATCCATCCTTCCCGCTCCAGGCGGCGTATGATCTCGCGGCTGTTGGTCAACATGAAACCCCTCCCTGGATCATGTAGACCTTAAAGCCTGTTCTGCCGGCATTAAGTGAGCGACCCGCAGGACACCCTCTTACACCCGCTCCACGAAACTATCGACCACCTTTTTCTCGCCGGCCTTCTCGAAGGCGATGGTGAGTTTGTTGCCGTCGATCTTCACCACATGGCCGTAGCCGAATTTCTGGTGGAACACGCGGTCATCGAGCGAAAATTCCGAAACCGTGCCGGTGGATTTCGCCACCAGTTCGCCTTCGATCACCATCGGGCCGCGCTTGTTGCGGCCGAAACCGCCGAACGGCGATTGCTCCTCGTCGAATCCGCCGCGTGAGCCGCCGCGGTTCTGGTTGCGGGCGCGGTTGGCCTGGGCGCGCTGCCAACCGGGTGTCGTGTAGCTCGAGCCGAAGGCTTCGACATTGTCGAAGCGCGAGGGGCCGTAGCCGCCGGCGCCGCCCCAGCCGGAGCCACCCTTGGATTCCGTGATCTCGACATTATGCGCCGGCAATTCGTCGAGGAAGCGCGAGGGGATCGTGGTCGACCAGGTGCCGTGGATGCGGCGGTTGGTGGCGAAATAGATTTTTGCCCGGCGCCGCGCGCGAGTCAGCCCGACATGGGCGAGGCGGCGCTCTTCCTCGAGGCCCGCGCGGCCCTGCTCATCCAGCGTGCGCTGGCTTGGAAACAGGCCTTCCTCCCAGCCGGGCAGGAAGACGTTGTCGAACTCCAGGCCCTTGGCGGAATGCAGCGTCATCAGCGACACAGCCTCGTCGCCGGCTTCGCCGTCGCGGTCCATCACCAGCGAGATGTGCTCGAGGAAGCCTTGCAGGTTCTCGAACTCTTCCATCGAGCGAATGAGCTCTTTGAGGTTGTCGAGCCTGCCGGCAGCGTCCGCCGAGCGGTCCTTCTGCCACATCTCGGTGTAGCCGCTCTCGTCGAGCACGATCTCGGCCAGTTCCGTGTGCGAGGTCACCTCGCTCTGCGCCCGCCAGCGGTCGAATTGCTGCACGACACCGCGTAGGCTCCCACGCGCCTTCGGCTTCAACTCGTCGGTCTCCGCTACGGCGCGCGCGGCCTCGAACAGCGGAATGCGGCGCTTGCGGGCGTGGTCGTGCAAGAGCTGCACGGTGGCATCGCCGAGCCCGCGCTTCGGCACATTGATGATGCGCTCGAAGGCGAGATCGTCGGCGGGTGAATTGATCGTGCGCAGGTAAGCCAGCGCATCGCGGATTTCGGCGCGCTCATAGAAGCGCGGGCCGCCGATCACGCGATAGGGCAGGCCAAGCGTGACGAAGCGGTCTTCGAACTCGCGCATCTGGAACGAGGCGCGCACCAGGATCGCGATCTCGTTCAAATTCTCGCCGGCGCGCTGCAGATCCTCGATCTCCTCGCCGATCCCGCGCGCTTCCTCCTCCGAATCCCAGGAGCCGGTGACGGTGACCTTCTCGCCATCCTGATCCTCGGTGCGCAGGGTCTTGCCGAGCCGGCCTTCATTGTGCGCGATCAGATGCGAGGCGGCGGCGAGGATGTGGCCGGTCGAGCGATAGTTGCGTTCGAGGCGAATGACTTTTGCGCCGGGAAAATCGTGCTCGAAGCGCAGGATGTTGTCGACCTCGGCACCGCGCCAACCGTAGATCGACTGGTCGTCGTCGCCGACGCAGCAGATGTTCTTGGGTGGAGTGGATGCAGAAGAGGTGACCTCCGTCATTCCGGGATGCGCTGAAAGCGCAGACCCGGAATCTCGAGATGAGTTCACTTCATCTCCGGATTCCGGGTTCGCATCTTCGATGCGCCCCGGAATGACGGTAGAGAGAGGAGCCGACTTGGGCGACGGCGCCTGCGACAGCAGCCGCAGCCAGAGATACTGCGCGACGTTGGTGTCCTGATATTCGTCGACCAGGATGAACTTGAAGCGGTTCTGGTATTGCCTGAGCACATCCGGGTTCTCGCGGAACAGGCGGATGTTCTCGAGCAGGAGATCGCCGAAATCGGCCGCGTTGAGGATCTTCAGCCGTTCCTGATAGCTCGCATAGAGCTTGCCGCCCTTGCCGTTGGCGAAGCTCGCCGCTTCGCCGGCCGGCACCTGCGACGGCGTCAGGCCGCGGTTCTTCCAGGTGTCGATCAGTCCGGCCAGCATCCGCGCCGGCCAGCGCTTGTCGTCGATGTTCTCGGCCTGCAGCAGTTGCTTCAACAGGCGCACCTGGTCGTCGACGTCGAGCACGGTGAAGTTGGATTTGAGCTGCACCAGCTCGGCATGGATGCGCAGGATGCGGCCGGCGATCGAGTGGAAGGTGCCGAGCCACGGCATGCCTTCGACCGCCTGGCCGAGCATCTGGCCGAGCCGCAGCTTCATCTCGCGGGCCGCCTTGTTGGTGAAGGTCACCGACAGGATCTCGTGCGGCCGTGCGCGGCCCTGGCTCAGGATATGGGCGATACGGGTAGTCAAGACCCGCGTCTTGCCGGTGCCGGCACCGGCCAGAACCAGCACCGGACCGTCCAGCGTCTCCACCGCCTCGCGCTGCTCCGGATTGAGCCCTGCAAGGTATTGCGGGCTTGCCGCCGCACGGGCGCGCGCGGCGATGCCGCCGGGCACTGGCGAGGCCGCCGGAGCAGGGGCGTGGGGCTTGCGCAGATCAGTCAATAACGAAGTCCTTGATTCTCAAGTCGATAACATGGCACTCGCGCCGCCGGTTTGCGAGGGCAGTATGGCCAACAAAAGGCCGGCTTTCGGCGTGCCACGGGCGTCGCCAAAAGGCCAGCCGGGATCGCAATAGTTTCATCAAGATTCGATTGACTGGCGGGCGCGTAGGCTTGCCAAAATGCTAATCTCAACTCAAGATTGTTGAATTCGCCGGCTTGCATCTCTGGGGGAGGCGTCATGGCAAGGAACGATACTCCGAAGGAACTGCTTGATGCGCTCAACCTGGTCAGCGGCGAGAAGGGAGCCCGGCCGGAATCCTTGGGGCTGCTCGAGGCAAGGCATGTTGAGCGAGTGCGGACCGTCTTCGAAGATCCCAACATCGTCGGCATCGGAATTGCGGACAAGATCACCGAGAAGAAAGACACCGGCGAACTGAGCGTGTGCTTCTACGTCGAAAAGAAGATCGCCAAGAGCCGGATGAAGAGCCAGAAGATGATCCCTCCCGTTCTGAGTGTGCCGGGTCGCAAGGCGGTATTCACCGATGTCCAGGCGATCGGAAAGGTTCGTCCCCAGGTCAACAAGCAGAGGTCGCCGCTGCTCAGCGGCTATAGCATCGGAAATCTGACGGATACGGGAACCCTTGGGGCGATCGTCAAGAAGGGGAAGAAGCTGTTCGTGCTCAGCAATTCCCACGTGCTTGCCAAGAGCGGATTGGGGAAGGTCGGCGACAAGATCGTCTTTCCCGGCGAGTCCGACAATGGCGGCAGGGATCAGGTCGTCGCGACATTATCCGCTATCCTGAAGTTCAAGACCGGTGACGATTTTCTCAACCGCGTGGATGCGGCTCTCGCCGAGATCGATCAGGACTTTCTCGACAAGATAGATTTTTCCATACGCGGAGCGGCTTCTCCCTTTGCGACCACCAATCCGGTGCGCGGGATGAAGATCGTCACGCGCGGACGGACGTCGGAAGATGCCGATGGCGAAGTCCAGGACGTCCACTTCAGGATCGTCATGCCCTATCCGGGCCTCGGCAAGATCGGGTTCCTGGACCAGGTGAAGTGCACGCATTATTCGAAGCCTGGCGATTCCGGCGCAATCATCGTCGACAAGGCAAGCAAGAAGATCGTCGGTTTGCACTTTGCCGGGTCGGGTGCCGCGAGTATCTTCAATCCGATTGCCGAGGTCATGAAGGCGCTGAAGTTCCGCTTCGTGAAAGCATGAGAAGCGGACCGGCCATGCGGATTGGTGATGGCGAACGAGCAACAGGCCAACAAGGCACGCGAACTCAACAGTCGCGAACTGCTGAAATGCGGCGCCCACGCCATCGGCGTGGAGGCGGGGAAGGATCACGGCAAGCGCGGCTGGGTCGTCGTCGCGCATGTCGCTCCGGAAGCCGACGTGCCGCTGCCTCCCACGCTTACCGTCGCGACGAAAAAGGGGGACGTCCAGGTGCCGCTGGTCTGCGTAAAGAGCGAGCCTTTCAAACCGGAATGATTCTCGCAAACATGGGGGATAAAATGCCGAGCTTCGTATTGCGCCAATCGATGCTCAAGCATCGCGGGCCGTTTCTTGCCGAACCGCAGAGCGTTCGGGCCGAGGGCGATCGCGTGGTGCCGGTCCGGACCGACGTCTTCATGCCGGAAATGGTTCCGCGCAACTGCCATCTCGAAGAATACGAGAAAGTCAGGGTTCCCGCGGTCGACGTCGATCAGGAAATCATCGCCTATTGCTCGCCGGATTCGACTTTCGCGGTGACCAAGAAGCTGTTTGACGATGCGAAGAGGTCGATCCTGATCGGCATCTATGACTTTTCCGCCGAGTATATCAAGCAGCTCGTGCTGGATGCGCTCGCGCGCGGCGTCAAGGTCAAGCTCATGCTCGATATCGACAGCAAGGATGAGCAGGAGCTGTTCGACGACCTGAACGATGCCGGGGTCGACGGCGTGCCGGCACCATCGTGCGCCAGTCATCGGGTGCACTTCTTCATCTCATCGCACGAGAAGGTGATCGTCATCGATGGCGAATGGTGCATCGTGCAGAGCGGTAACTACAGCGAGAACAGCATACCCCTCAACGTGAAGGACGGCGGCGATCCCGCTCACTTCCGGCCCGGCAATCGCGACACCGGCCTGGCGATCCGCTCCAGGAAACTTTCGAAATTCTTCACCGGCATTCTCGAAAGCGACATGAATCTCGAGCTGACGGGACCGGAAGCGCTGGCTCAGGCCATTGCAGCGGCCAACGCTTTCATGATCGAGCGGGCGCCGACGAAGATCCCGGCCAAGCTGTTTCCGAGCAAGACTTTCAAGCTCACCAAGCCGCTTGCCGTTCAGCCGGTCCTCAGTCCGGACAACTACATGCAGGTGATCCCGGGGAAGCTTCGGGCGGCAAAGAAGTCGGTATTGATCGAGCAGCAATACATTCGTGGCAAGCAGCCTGACATCCAGAAATTGCTGACGGCAATTGCGGACGCGCGAAAGCAGAACAAGAAGCTGGATATCCGCATCATTCTCGGCAAGGTCTTCGGCAAGGAGGATCTCGACGCCGAGAAGAAAAACCTGGCGCTGCTAAAGCAGCAGTTCGGCCTCGTGGCCGGCAAGAACATACGATACATCGATACGACCCGCTTCGTGCATTGCCATAACAAGATGATCCTGGTCGATGGCCAGGATGTCCTGGTCAGTTCGCAGAACTGGTCCGATTCCGCCGTCTCCAAGAATCGCGAGGCCGGCGTATGGCTCTCTCATCCGGGCATCTGCGATTACTTCACGCAGATATTCGAGGGCGATTGGAAGACTGCGCGCAATGCGCCGACAGCTCCCGCCAAGGAGATCGTTGAGCCTGAGTCGCTGCGCGCCGGCGGATACGTCAGGGTGGCTCCCGCCGACTATCAGGAGGTGTAACAGCAGCGAAGGCCCGACCCTGCCGCCTCCAAAGCGTGGTTTTGTTCCGTGAGCAGCGGCAAATTTCGCGCTTCCACCCCACGGAACCATCGTTTTTTGGGCGGATTGTTTCCTTGAGTTTGGCGCGATGGTCAATCGCGTCGGTGGAAACGGAAAGCAGAGGGTTTGGCCATGCTAAGCTGGGTCGTAACGTTTTTGATCATCGCGTTGATCGCGGGTGTTCTGGGCTTCGGCGGCATCGCCGGCGTCTCCATCGAGATCGCCAAGACGATCTTCTTCATCGCCATCATCCTGTTCCTGATCTCGGCAGTCGTCGGCTTGGTGCGCGGCCGCTCAAGGGTCTAGGTGGATATTTGGTTGGCGCATGATCTCTGCGCAAACGCGTGGCGTTTGTCGCGGGAAAACCGGTCCCCACTTTTCCGGATCATGCGCTCCTAACGTGAGGGCATCGCCACGCTGCGGCCGATGCCCTCGGGGCGCGGGACCAACGCATGGATATCTGCGATCGCCTTGATGCGGGCGCGGATATCGGATGGGAATGGGGCGACCTTGCGCGAGTTCATGTCGATATGCAGCGACATGTTTTCGGAGGTCGCCGAGATCCAGCCTTCGGTCGCGTGGCGCAGCTCCTCGAAGGTGTGCAGCCGCTTGTCGTCGGCGCCAAGCAGATAGACCGTGACCTGGACGGGATCGCCGAGATTGATCTCGCGCAAATAGCGAACGTGGCATTCCGCGGTAAAGGTCGACCCTTGGCGCTCTTTCTTGTAGGCGAGCCCGATGCCGAGCTGCAGCCAGATCTCGTCGATGGCGCGGTCGAACATCACGTTGTAATAGGCCATGTTGAGGTGGCCGTTATAGTCGATCCATTGCGGCTCGACCTGCATCACCGAGGACAGGAACGGGGCGGAGGGCAGCTTCGTGTCCCTGGCGGCATTAACGGTCGTCATCATGCATTCCTGTTTGTTTGTGTCGTGCTCTTGACCCCTTATATAACCTTTGCCACGGTCGGCTGAAGCCGGGAGGAAATTTCACGTGGCGACTACGATTTCGAACAACCCAGCGCGTCCGGAGCCGCAGGCCCTCAAGGGCGCGATCGACGCGCTGGCGGCGCGCTTCGGCAACCGCCTGATCACCTCGCAGGCGGTGCGCGACCAGCACGCCCACACCACGACCTGGCTGCCGCCGCAGCCGCCGGATGCGGTGGTGATGGCGCAGGAGACCGCCGACATCCAGGACGTGGTGCGGATCTGCGCCAAACATCGTGTTCCCGTGATTGCCTTCGGCACCGGCACCTCGCTGGAGGGGCAGGTGAACGCGCCGGCCGGCGGCATCTGCGTCGATCTGCGCGACATGAACCGGGTGCTCGCCGTGCATGCCGAGGACCTCGACTGCGTGATCGAGCCCGGCGTCACGCGCAAGGCGCTCAACGAGTATCTGCGCGACCAGGGCCTGTTCTTCCCGATCGATCCCGGCGCCGACGCCTCGCTCGGCGGCATGGCCTCGACGCGCGCCTCCGGCACCAATGCGGTCCGCTACGGCACGATACGGGAGAACGTGCTCGCGCTGAAGGTCGTGCGCGGCGACGGCGAGATCATCATCACGGGCACGCGGGCGAAGAAATCCTCCGCCGGCTACGACCTGACGCATCTGTTCGTCGGTGCCGAGGGCACGCTCGGCATCATCTCCGAGCTCACGATCAAACTACGCGGCATCCCCGACACGATCGCGGCCGCCGCATGTTCGTTCGAGACCGTGCGCGGCGCCTGCCAGGCGACGATCCTGGCGATCCAGACCGGCATCCCCGTCGCCCGCATCGAGCTCTTGAATGCGGCGCAGGTGAAGGCGTGTAACGCCTATTCGAAACTGACGCTGCCGGAGACGCCGCTGTTGCTGCTTGAGTTCCACGGCAGCGAGGCCGAGGTCGCCGAACAGTCGAAGAACTTCAAGGAGATTGCCTCCGAATGCGGCGGGCTCGGTTTCACCTGGACCACCAAGCCGGAAGACCGCACAAAGCTCTGGCAGGCGCGGCATGACGCCTATTGGGCGGTGAAGGCGCTGCGGCCCGGCTCAGGCGTGGTCGCGACCGACGTCTGCGTGCCGATTTCGCGGCTCGCCGATTGCGTCACCGAGACGGAAGAGGATCTGAAGCGGCTCAATTTGCTCTCGCCGATCGTCGGCCATGTCGGTGACGGCAATTTCCATTGTTCGATGGTTTGCGATGTCGATAATGCCGACGAGATGGCGCGCGGCGAGGAATTCATGCATCGCCTGGTCGAGCGCGCGCAGGCGATGGGCGGCACCTGCACCGGCGAGCATGGTATCGGGCAGGGCAAGCAGAAATATCTCGAAGCCGAGCTTGGACCCGAGGCGCTCGACGCCATGCGCGCACTGAAGAAGGCGCTCGACCCGCAGAATATCTTCAATCCGGGCAAGATCGTGCCGGCGTAGCCAGAGGATACGTTTCGCAACGCGCTTCAACGCCGGTTATGCGCGGAGTAAATTTCGAGGCGAAACGATATGGCCGTCCGGCAAGACCAGCACGCGGCCTTTCGGCGTCACAGCGGACATGGCTGGACTTGCCGCTGGATTGCCCCTGTAGCGAATGACCCCCAACGGACATTCGGACGGCCGTTCAGGTAAGGTTCCGGGGCTGCCAATCTGTTCCAATGCGCGGCTGTGTCCGTATTTGTCCGCCGTCTCCAAAGTTGATTTTCACTGAAACGGAACGATTGCCCGCCCTCCGCTTGAATCGGAAAGTACTTGGCGCGCAGCGCCCACTTGGGCGCACGGTTCAACGGAGTAACGGTGATGGGTTACAGAATCTTCCTTGCCGGCGCGTCCGGAGCCATCGGCAGGCGCCTGACGCCGCTCCTGCACGGCGCTGGCCATTACGTCTGTGGCAGCACCAGATCGGAAGCGAATGCCGACGCGCTGCGCGCGCTCGGGGCTGACCCGGTCGTGGTCGACGTCTTCGACGCGCCGGCGCTATCACGCGCCGTCGCATCAGCACGCCCCGATGTCGTGATCCATCAGCTCACCGACCTCCCGAAGGATCTTAATCCACGCGAGATGGGAGCAGCGATCGTTCGCACCGCCCGCATCCGTAGCGAGGGAACGCGGAACCTCGTCAGGGCCGCAATTGCGGCGGGGGCGCACCGATTGGTGGCGCAAAGCATCGCGTGGGCCTACACGCCGGGGCCCGAGCCGCACGCGGAGACAGACCCGCTCGATACCGGGGCCAAGGGAGAGAACGGTATCAACATGCAGGGAGTAATCGCGCTGGAAGATCTCACTTTAAAATCGCCGCCGCTCGAGGGCGTCGTCCTTCGCTACGGCCAGCTTTATGGCCCCGGAACCGCTTCGGACCGGCCCTCAAACTCTGCGCCCATTCATGTGGATGCGGCGGCTTATGCCGCTCTGCTGGCCATCGACCACGGCGACCCGGGCATCTATAACATCGCGCAGTCCAACAGACACGTTGCGACCGAAAAGGCACGCGCCGAGCTGGGTTGGACTCCTGATTTTCGTCTTCCGGCCTGACGATTTTCGCACGCGGTCCAGCGCTCAGGCCGTGGCGATGCCTCGGCGCCCGCGACGTTGTGGCGCGTCGCTTGCCAGGCGAGACCGAAAGTGATGGGTGCGCAGTCAGAACGGCGCTGATGACCCGATGCGGACATAAACCCACGCCCTTTCCTCGCCCGACGTCAAAAAGCGCTATTTATGTCCACGCCCTACTAGGATGGTTGGTGGCGCGCCTTTAACTTTTACATAGAAGACAAGTAGTTTTGCGGCCTGCGTCGCACTGGCGTTGCGGCTCACAATGTGGACGTCCGTAGGCGCTTCATAAAAGACCTCACCGGTATTTACGGTTTTTGGGGCTTCACCTTCTACCTGCGTGACGACGCTCCCCTCCAAAACATAGACGAAGAGATCTGCATTATGCCGATGCGGCTCCGAGACTTCGCCCGGAGCGAAGTCGACGACTTCGACCATACCTTCCTTCCCAGGAAAGTCGGGAAGCTCTTTGGCCATCAAAGTTGTTGCTTTTCCGGTCCCTGCGTTGGCGCCAGTAAATGGAGCTGTGGTGCCAAGTGCGAGCAACAGAGAGAGCGCTAATCTGTTCATTGTATGAGCCTTTCCCTTAGAGTGAGCCAGTCTTTAGGCGGTCGCGTACTCGTTAGACTTCATGAACTATTTTGGTTAGGTCCATGATCTACCTCGTGAACTACAACATGAGCGGAAATGCGGGCGGCGGATTGTAAGCCGTATAGACCCTTTTACGAATTGCTCACCGGGAAGGAGTTGCCTTGGCCTAAGGCCGCCTCAGTTGTCGGCCTCTTCCATATCAGGATGTCGCCCATTGGCCCGGCGCGGCTGTTGGCGCCGCGCAGGATATTTGCGAAGATCGGGGGCAACCGGAAGTCCCTGCCGTGAGGCCAAGCGGCGCTTCTGACCCGATTCGGACACCGTGTGCTGACCCACTCACTCGATCACTTCGGGGTACCGAGGCTTGGCTTGCCGGGTCGGGGGAGCCGAGTTCTGAAACCGGTGCCCGTGGCGACAGATTGACCAAAAGATCACTTGGTTGCGCTTGTTGCGCGCTTCAGAGTCACCACAGCAGTACCCCCACGGGATGCCGGTGTAGGGTTCTTATACGTGAGCTCGTCGCCGTTGATCGCGATGAAACGCTTCTGATTCGAATTGTCCCACGCGGGAAAGCTGCCGCCGATAACATGTAAGGATATTGAATGTTCAGATTCATTGACTTTGTAGTCGCCAAACATCGCGATTAGCCCCTCCAGAGCGGCTTCGCTTTCCCCGGCGGTCGGAAAGTCGCGGCGGGCATATTTTGGCCGTCCCGGACGCATGAGATTGATTGAGAAGTGATCTGCTGCATCGAACATGAAATATCCTTTCGGATCGGAACCAAATATTTGCGTTGTTTTCCCGGTCCTTTCATTCACGTTTACAAATGAAATGACGCTCCAAGTGCCTACAAGCTGCTGTTTGAGCGGATCTGCGGCTCCCGCAGATAACGTGCCGCATGTAAGAGCTGCGGCTATCGGAATTGACCATAGTGCTTTCATGGTGCTCCCTCCGGTTTTCAGGAACGTTCCATCTATGAGGGTTGTGGGCTGGCCGCCCAGCTTAGTCTGAGCCTCGAAATCATTGTACGGGGCACTCTGCGGTCAGTGGGGCAATTCATCCCACAATACCGCACCGACGGCCAGCACGGGATTGACCACACCAAGACGCGGGCATGCGTTCGAAAAAGGCAATCGGCCACGCTACGAGCCACTCCGGAGGTTGTTCCAGGTGCGCCCACGATCATGTCGGCGATCTGGCGAAGCCGTCGAGCGAGAAGGCCGGGGCCTGTGGTGCAAGACAGGACAGCGGTCGTTGGAGCGTTCGGCGTGCCTAGCGTTGCTTATGATCGCGAGAAAGCCGGCAACGAAGGTCCGGTTCTGGCCCATTGCGTCATTTCGTTACGATGCGGAATTTTGGTCGCTACCGGGGACATGGCGGACATTGGCAAGCCTGCACCAAGTCGAGTTCGATTTATGAGTACGCGCCCTGGGCGCCTTGCGCCTAGCCGGCCAGCGTGCGAACGGCTTCGGCGACGCTATGGAAGACGTGGTTCGTCGGTAGCGCGTGATAGAGGCCGAAGCGCTCAAATGCCTGTTGGGCGCGGGTCGATTCGAGGCGAGCGATCGCGACGGTCACGCCTTCCTCGCCGCATTCACGGAAAAGGTCGAGCAGCGTTTGTGCGGCGGTGAAATCGATCTCCACGATGCCGCTGGCTTCGATTACCAGCAGCCTTGGCTTCGGTGTCGCCGTCCTGATGAGCTTCAGCGCGTCGGCACGAAAGCTCGAGGCGTTGAGAAATGACAGTGGCGCCTGCAGGCCGACTACGGCAACTTTCGGGTCGCGCTCGCCTTTGATGTTCGGATTGGCCGGCCACCAGATCGTGGTATCAGGTACGCGGTCGAACACGATGAGCCGCGCCCGCGTCGTGCTCCAGATGCCATGGAGCAGCGAGAGAGCGATGCCGACGGCGACGCCTTGCTCGATCGGCAGGACGATGATCGAAGCTGCCGTTGCCGCCACAAGCAGAAACTCGCCGACCGATTGGTGAAAGATCGCAGCAATCTGCCCGAAGCGAATGATGCGAAACGCTACGAAAAGCAGGACGCCGCCCAGCGCAGCCTCCGGAACGTGACGGAGCAGCGCGGCGCCGAACGCCAGCAGCGCCAGCACGATCGATGCGGCGAACAGTCCCGATAGCTGCGTGCGTCCGCCGGTCTCGGCCACGATGCCGGTTCGCGGCGGGCTCGCGTCCACCGGAAAGGCGCCGAACAGGCCGGCAAGAATGTTGCCGGCCCCGGCGCCGAGAAAATCGCGGTCGACATCGGCGGGCTGGTCCGGATCGGAAGGAAATGCTCGCGTCGTCGCCGCGGTCTGCACCATCACGACCATGGCGATCAGGAGCGCCAATGACAGCAGCTTGACCCATCGTTCCGGAGAGATCTCAGGAAACGACGGCATCGGCAGCGTGCCTGGCACGGTGCCGACCACGCTGACCCCTTTGGTTTCCAATCCGCCCCAGATCACGGCGGCGGTCGCCGCCACCAGCGCGACCAGTGCGCCGGGAATCCTGGCGCTGATGGCCTCGGATCCGGCAACAAAGGCCAGCACGAAAAGCCCGATGCTGACGGAGTAGAAATTGGCGGCAGGAAGATGCTCTGCAATCTCCGCGATCCGCTCGAGCATCGGTCCTTTCGGTGGCGGTACGCCGAGCACGACGGGCAGTTGCGAAACCATGATGTGGATGGAGATGCCGGCAAGAAAGCCGATGGTGACCGGGGTCGACAGCAGGTTGGCGATCCAGCCGAGGCGAAACAGGCTGCCGGCGACCAGGATCACTCCGACCATCAGCGCCAGGGCCGCGGCAAGCGCGATAGCCTCCGGGGAGCCGGCGGCTGCCATCAGCGCAAGGCCGCCGGCGAAGATCGGCGTGATCGTGGAGTCGGCGCCGCATGACAGAAAGCGGTTGCTGCCCAGCATGGCAAAACCGAGCGAACCTGCGATGAAGGCGAAAAAGCCGATCTGGGGGGCGAAGCCGCCGAGGCGCGCAGTCGCCATCTGCTCGGGTATTGCGATCGCGGCCAGTGTCAGGCCCGCGATCAGGTCGCCGGGCAAATCGCCCGGCCGGAACGCGGCCAGCGAGCGGAAGATCGGCCAGGAGCGGCCTGCTGTCCCGGGCGTGTCCTCGGCCATCGGTCCTCGGTGCGATTAGCGTAAGGGCCGCCCACTATTCGACATCGTGATGCGAAAGGCCAGCATTGCTTTGGCGCTGGCACAAGTCTGACCAAGCCTCAGCCGATATTCTGCAGCGCCGGAAACGTCTCGAGCAGCCAGATGCTGACATTGGTGACGGCGCCGGTGAGAAAGCCGATGCCGGTGATGATCATCAGCACGCCCATGACGTGCTCGACCGTCCGGAGATGCCGCTTCATCCGCGCGAACAGTGACGAGAACTGTTTGACCGCGAACGCTGCAAGCAGGAAGGGGATGCCGAGCCCGGCGGAATAGATCGCAAGCAGCGCGGCGCCCTTGGTCACGGTCGCCTCGGCTGCTGCGATCGAAAGGATCGCGGCGAGGATCGGGCCGATGCAGGGCGTCCAGCCGAACGCAAAGGCGAGCCCCATCGCATAGGCGCCCCACAGCCCGACCGGCTTCGGCATGCTCATCCGGCCCTCGCGCATCAATATCCCGATCCGCGTCAGCCCGAGGAAGTGCAGTCCCATCACGATGATGACGATGCCGGCGACGATGGAGAGCTGTGCCGACCAGGCGCGGATCAGCCCGCCGATCAGGGAGGCGCTGGCGCCGAGCGCCACGAACACGGTGGAGAAGCCGAGCACGAACATCAAGGCCGCGGTCATGACTGCGCGCTTGGAGGCCTGCGTGCTCTCGTCATGGGCGACATGCTCGATGGTCGCGCCGGTCAGATACACCAGATAGGGCGGCACCAGCGGCAGCACGCAGGGCGACAGGAAACTGACTAGTCCGGCGATCAAGGCTGCCGGGATCGAGACATCGTGCATCAATTGACCTTCGAGGGCGGCATCTGGCGTCGCAACCTATTGACGTGGACCGCGACAAGTTTCCAGAGGTTTCATGCGCTTAAGCCTAAGAGATCGGTCACAGGCCCGTGTCCGGGCATTGATCGCGAATCGTCTCCGCAATTCTACGGGATAAACGCTGGACAAGCCGGTGCCGTCAGGCTCAAACTTGAATCCCGCGACAAGCCTCGGGCGCCAGCCGGGACAATAAAATCATGCGGACGCCTGCAATCTAAAGATGGGCGCCGCGAAAAGGAAACGAACGGGAGCATCACACATGGCTATTTCACGCCGCAACATGCTGTTGGGAAGCGCCGGTGCCTTGGGCGCCGCATCATTTTCGTTCCCAAAGCCTGCCATTGCCCAGTCCGAGCCGATCAAGATCGGTTGCCTCGCGGCGATCACCGGCCCGAGTTCCGCGCCGACCGTCGGTTTCAACCGCGGCATCAATTTTGCGGTGGACAGCATCAATGCGGCCGGCGGCGTCAAGGGCCGCAAGATCGAGCTCGTCATGCGCGACACGCAGGGTGATCCGACCAAGGCGGTGAACGCGACGCAGGAATTGATCAGCCAGGCCAAGGTCCATGCCATCTGGGGGCCGGTCAATTCCGGCGAAGCGCTCGCCACCACGCCGATCATGGCGCGGGCCAGGATTCCGGACATTCATCCTTGCGTGGTCGAAACCCTGATCGACACCACCAAATATCCGAACGCCTTCCGCATGGCGCCGTCGAACAGCCAGTGGGATGACGCGGTCCGCAACTACTGCCTCAACGTCCTCAAGGTGAAGAAGGTCGCCGTCATCGGCGACACCACGGGCTATGGCGTGACCGCCGTCGGCGCCTCGGTGGCGGCGTTCAAGAAAGACGGCGCCGACGTCGTCTACCAGGCCAATATCGATGCAACCCAACCGGACATGACGCCCGACATGCTGCGCGCGAAGAACGCGGGCTCCGAGGCCATCGTGGTCTGGAGTGTCACCACCGGCATGGAGGCGCGGATGTTCAACACCCGCGCCGCTATGGGCTGGGACGTGCCGTTCGTCGGCCATCCCTCGCTCGCATCGGGTGAACTCGCTGGTCTCGTCGATAAGCCCGAGAACTGGAAGAAGGTCTATGCGATCGGCTACAAGAGCTGCAGCTACGATGCATCCGGCAAACTGCCGCCGAAGAGCGAGGAGCTCGTCGCGCGCCTGGCCAAGGCGAATGTCGCGCTCAACGACACGCTGTTGTGGTGGGTCGCGGGCGGCATCGACGCGATCGAGCTGATCGCCAAGGCGGTCGCCGAAAGCGGTTCGACCGAAAGCGCGGGCCTCGTCAAATACTGGAACACGCTGTCGAAATATCCCGGCTATTTCGGCACCTACACCTTCACGCCGACGCAGCATAACGGCTACCCGACCGAAGAGATCGTGATGTCGGAGGCCAGCACCGCCAAGAACGGCACGTTCGCGCTGGCGCCGGGCTATACATAGGCCGGCGGCAGAGGGTGCATCCGATGCTCGCCTCGATCCTCGCATCCGGTCTCGCGGCGGGCGCGATCTACGCGCTCGTCGGCGTCACCTACAACACGATGTTCTCGACCTCGCGGGTGATGAGTTTCACCGCGGGCCAGCTTGCCATGCTCGGCGGCGTGCTCGGCTCGATGTTCACGCTCAAGATGGGCATGCCGATCATCGTCGGCTTCGTGCTGACGCTGGCCGCGTGCGCGATTGTCGGCATCATTACCGAGTTCGTCGCGGTGCGGCCGGTCCTCAAGAGCCTGGACCAGCATCTCTATGTGCTTTCGACGCTGGCGCTGGCTCTGATGATCCAGCAGATCGCGGCGATCAAATGGGGCACCGAGCCGCAGCCATTCCCGCGCGTGATCGGGCTCGGCAGCGGCATCTGGGACGAAAAGTTCTGGCTGCCGGTGGTCGCCTGCGCGGTGACGATCGTTGCGCTGGAATATCTCTACCGCCGCACGCTGGTGGGCCGCGCCTTTGTCGCCATCGCGGAGGATAATTTCGCGGCACGCGCGCTCGGTTTGCCCGAGCGAAATCTGCGGGTCGCGAGCTATGCGCTCGCCGGCGTGATCGGCGGCATCGCCGGCTTTTCCGGCGGCCAGCTCCTGCTGGCGTTCTTTGCCAATGGCGCGCTGCTCAACTTCTACGGCTTCGTGCCGGTGGCGCTCGGCGGCCTCGGCAACAACCGCGGCGCCATTTTCGGCGGCTTGGCGCTCGGCCTGTTCCAGCAGGCAGCGAACTTCCTCGTCGGCGGCATCTTCTCGTCCGTTGCCGTCTTCACCCTGTTCATCGTGGTCCTCTTGGCAGCGCCCCAAGGCCTGTTCGGCGGAACAACGGCGCGGAGGGTGTGATGACGGCGGTCACTGCAACCTCTGCCCAAAGTGAAAGCGTCGCCTGGCGCGCTGCGTTGCCGCACGTCGCGCCGTTCCTCGGCATCCTCGCGCTTGCATTGCTGCTGCCGTTCGTCAGCAACGATTATTGGGCGCTGATCGGCACGCGCATGGCGATCTACTGGGTGCTGGTCGCCGGCCTCAACCTTGTGGTCGGCTTCGCCGGCCACCTTGCGATCGGCTATGTCGCGCTCTTGACGCTCGGCGCCTACACGACGAGCGTGCTCGTCGCCGGCAATGTCACGCCGGCAGTGCCGGTGTTTCTGGCGCTGCCGATTGCCGGCTGCGTCGGCGCGCTGTTCGGCGTGATCGTCGGCTTGCCGGCGCTGCGCCTGCGCACCTTCTATTTCGCGATGTCGACGCTGGGCTTTGCCACCATCGTCACGCAGATCGCGCTGGCCTGGCAGAGCGTGACCGGAGGCGGGATCGGCATCGCCGGCCCGGAATTCCCGGCGCCGTTCGATACGCCCTGGGGCTTCTACGCGCTCTGCGTCGCGTTTGCGGTGGTCGCCACCTGGATGAGCGCCAACGTCGCCCGCAGCCGGTTCGGCCGCGCGCTGATCGCGGTGCGCGACGCCGAAGTGGCGGCGGAAGCGACCGGCATCTCGAAGCCAAGGATGCTGATCGCGATCTTCCTGTTCGCCGGCG
This sequence comes from Bradyrhizobium sp. Arg237L, assembly GCF_029990105.1. Classification (NCBI taxonomy): domain Bacteria; kingdom Pseudomonadati; phylum Pseudomonadota; class Alphaproteobacteria; order Hyphomicrobiales; family Nitrobacteraceae; genus Bradyrhizobium; species Bradyrhizobium sp. Arg237L. Next base: position 77,061 of record NZ_JAQMIL010000018.1, read on the forward strand.
CGCTGGCCGCAATCGCCGGCGGATTGTTCGCGACGCTGCAGACCTACATCACGCCCGACGCCTTTACCTTCGATCTGTCAGTCCTGTTCTTCATCGCGATCCTGATCGGTGGCCGCGGTTCGATCCTGGGGCCGATGCTCGGCACCATCATCCTGACCATCCTGCCTGAGATCGCCGCGCCGCTCGCGGCCTGGTCGACCTTCCTCTACGCCGTGCTGCTGCTGGTGATCGTGCTGGTGATGCCCGGCGGCATCGCTGCACTGCTGGATTTCCGCAACCGCCGCCCGCTCGCCAGCAACCGCGCCATCGTGCCGCGTCCGGCCGCTCTCGCCGACATCGTGCGCCGTCGCACCGGCGGCAAGCACCTCGAGCTGCGCGGCATCGCGCTGAGCTTCGGCAATGTGAAGGCGATCGACGGGCTCGACCTCGACGTGACGCCCGGCCAGATCCACGGCCTGATCGGCCCGAATGGCAGCGGCAAGACCACGACGCTCAACGTCATCTCCGGCTATTACGCCGCCAAGGCCGGCGCGATGACGCTGGGCGAGGACATGTTGCCGCCGGGCCAGCCGGCATTGCGCGCGGCTTGCGGCATCGCGCGGACATTCCAGACCCCGCGCGTGATCGGCGAGGCCTCGGTGCTGGAGAATGTGATGATCGGCGGCTCGGTGGAGGGCAGGGCGACCTTCGTCGAGGCGATGCTGTCGGCGCCGCGCAATCGCGAAGACGAGCGGATGCTGGCGGCGAAGGCGCGGGCGCTGCTCCGCGTGGTGGGGCTGGAGACGCTGGCGGAGGTGCGCGCCGACCGCCTGCAGCACAGCGAACTCCGCTTCATCGAGATCGCGCGTGCGCTGATGCTCGATCCCGATTTCCTGCTGCTCGACGAGCCCGCGGCCGGTCTTTCCAATGACGAGATCGAGCGGCTGGCGTCCCTGATCAAGGCGATTAGCGCACGCGGCACCGGTGTATTGCTGGTGGAGCATCACGCCGATCTCATCTTCGACATCTGCCACCAGGTCACCGTGCTCAATCTCGGCCGCACGCTGGCGGCGGGCACGCCGGCCGAAATCCGCGTTCACAAGGAGGTGGTCAGTGCGTACCTCGGCGGCTGAACCTCTGCTCTCCGTGCGCGCGCTCGAGTCCGGCTACGGCAAGATCCGCGTCCTTCATGGCATCGATTTCCAGGTCGCCGCCGGCGAGGTGGTGGCGCTGCTCGGCCCCAACGGCGCCGGCAAGACCACGATGCTGCGCGCGCTGTCGGGACTGCTGCCGGTGACTGCGGGACAAGTGCGCTTCGACGGCCACGACATGACCAACGCGACGCCGCGAGATGCCGCGCGTGCCGGCCTCGTCCATGTGATCGAGGGCCATCGCGTGTTCACGCAAATCTCCGTCACCGACAATCTGCTGCTTGCCGGCTACGACGTGCCGCGCGCCGAGCGCGCACAACGCGTCGAGGAAGCCCTGGCGTATTTCCCCGAAATCGCCGAAAAGCGTCACGAGCGCGGCGGCGCGCTGTCGGGCGGGCAACAGCAGATGCTCACCGTCGCGCAAGGCCTGGTGCGCCGCCCGCGGCTGTTGATGCTCGACGAGCCGTCGGCCGGCCTGTCACCGGTGCTGGTCGATCGGGTCCTCAACGTCATCGGCCGCTTGCGCGCGCAGGGCACCGCGGTATTGCTGGTCGAGCAATTGCTGGAGAAGGCGCTGGCGACGGCGGATCGTGTCTACGCCCTGGTGCAGGGGAATATCGTGCTGGAAGCACCGACCGACGAAAGCAATCTGGCGCAGCGGCTCGAGCGCGCCTATTTCGGCCATGAGAGCCACGCGCTGGTGAGCCACTGATGCGGCTTCCCTTCTTCTACGGCTGGATCATCATCGCGGTGACCTTCGTCACCATGGCGATCGGCGTCAATGCGCGCACCGCGTTCTCGCTGTTCTATCCACCGATCCTCAGTGAGTTCGGCTGGGACCGCGGCGTCACCGCCGGCGCGTTCTCATTCGGCTTCGTGGCCTCCGGCATCGCCAGTCCGCTGATCGGCCGCCTGATGGACCGCTCCGGCCCGCGCGCGGTGATGGAACTCGGCGTCGTGCTGATGGGCGCAGGGTTCCTGCTGGCGCCGCTGACGACGCAGCCCTGGCACCTCTATCTCAGCATCGGCGTTCTCGTAGGGGCGGGCAGCGTCTGCCTCGGCTATTCCGGCCAATCGTTCTTCCTGCCGAACTGGTTCATCCGCCGCCGCGGTCTCGCGATCGGGATCGCCTTCGCCGGTGTCGGCATCGGCTCGGTGACCTTGCTGCCGTGGGTGCAGCACATGATCGAGCAGACCGGCTGGCGCACCGCCTGCACCGCGATCGGCATCCTCGTGCTGGTCGTGCTTGCGCCGATCAATCTGCTGGTGCGAAAGCGTCCCGAGGACATCGGGCTACTGCCTGATGGCGATGCCGCGCCGACCGCCACTTCGGCAAAACCAGTGTCGAACATCGTCGATCCCGTCTGGGCCGGCACCGACTGGACGTTGCGTCTGGCGCTCCGCACCGCGCGCTTCTGGTGGATCGCGCTCGGCTATTTCTGCGGTCTCTACATCTGGTACGCGGTGCAGGTGCATCAGACCAAGTTCCTGCTCGACATCGGCTTCAGCCCGAATGTCGCGGTGTGGTCGCTCGGCGTCGTCAGCCTGCTCGGCATTCCCGGCCAGATCTGGCTTGGCCATCTCTCCGACCGGATCGGGCGCGAAGCGGTGTGGGCGATCAGTTGCGCCGGCTTCGCGGTCTGCTTTGCGAGCCTGGTGGCGCTGAAATATGCGCCTGTGTTGCCGCTGGTCTATCTGATGGTGTTCACGCAAGGTGCGCTCGGCTACGGCCTGACCTCGGTGATGGGGCCGGTCGTGGTCGAGATCTTCCAGGGCAGGCATTACGGCAGCATCTTCGGCACCATCATGCTGGCTGCGCTCGCGGGCGGCGCTGCGGGCCCGTGGGCGACGGGGCTGTTGTATGATTTCACCGGCAGCTACACGGCGGCCTTTGCGATCAGCATTGCCGTGAGCGCGTTGTCCGCCTTCGCGATCTGGCAGGCAGCGCCCGGAAAAGTCCGTGCTGTGGCGGGCCGCTTGCACACGTTGCAGAGCCGTAGCCCGGGTGAAGCGTCAGCGTAACCCGGGACCGCGCGCAAGCGCTGATGCAGGCGTCCCGGGTTACGCTAGCGCTCCACCCGGGCTACGGCGCTACGGCGCGGTCCGCGTTGCCGATCGTGCGCTGCAGGTCGCCGATCGCGCGCAGGAAGCTGTCGGCCGGCGTGGTCTCCGGATCGATCAGGCGGTGCAGGCGAAAGCCGTCCTCGAGCGCCAGCACGATCGCGGCGGTCCATGCCGCATCCAGCCGGCTGTTCCCGCCGCTATCCTTCCGCGCGGTCTCGATGATGTCGGTGACCAGCTTGCGCCGGGCGCGCAGGCGCTTTGCAAGTTCGGGCCGGCGCTTCTCCGCGCGTGCGACGAACAGGATCATCTCCATGTGCAGAAGCGGCGAGCGGCCGAGCGGATCCTGCCTGGTGCGGTCCATGTGCTTCAACGCGTCGATGAAATCGGCGAGATTGGTGTGTTGGGCCAACAGGTCGAGGTTGCGCCGGATCGATTGCTCGACATGGTCCTCGAGCATCGCGATGATGAGCTCTTCCTTGCTCTTGAAGTTCGAATAGAACGCCCCGCGCGTGAAACCGGCGGCGGCCGCGATCGCCTCGATGCTGGCGCCGCCGATCCCCTGTTCCTCGAACACGCGCGCCGCCGCCTCGAACAGCTTTTCGCAGGTGTCGTCCCTGGTCGGTCTGGTCCTAACTCTTGACATCGGCCCTGTTTAGGCCACAATGCAACTCGATACAAGAGTGTATCGAGTTTCAGGGGTGGAAACGCTTGGGCCCGCACGAAGCGGCGGCCGGTAGCGTTCAATGTGAAATCGTCGCAACGCGGCAACCGATTGAGGTCACCATGAACGAGCAAGCTCGGCCGGCGAACAACGATCCGCTGTTCAATCCCCTGGCGCCGGAATTCATTCGCAATCCCTATCCGCATTACGAGCGGCTGCGCGCCGAGGATCCGATGCATGTCACGCCGTTCGGCGCTTTCGTCGCGAGCCGTCAGGCGGAGGTGAGCTTCGTGTTGCGCGACAAGCACTTTGGCAAGGACTATGCCGGCCGCGCCATACGCCGCTACGGGCCAAAGGCCATGGAGGACCCGGTCTTCCGCAGCATGAGCCAGATGATGCTGCAGCAGGATCCGCCCGATCACACCCGTCTCCGCGGCCTTGTGGTGAAGGCATTCACGGCGCGCCGGGTCGAGGACATGCGGCCGCGGATTCAGGAGATCGTCGATCAGACGCTCGATCGTGTCATCCCGCAGGGCAGGATGGACCTCATCGAAGACTTTGCATTCCGCCTGCCGGTGACGGTGATCTGCGACATGCTCGGAATCCCCGAGGAGCATCGCGAAACGTTTTATACCGGCTCGCGCGACAGCGGGCGCATCCTCGAACCGGTGCCGTTGTCGCCTGAGGAGATCAAGCAGGGCAACGCCAGAACCAAGATGTCGGAGATGTATTTCCAGCAGCTCTTCGAGCTGCGGCGGAAGCAGCCCGGCGATGACCTGACGACGCAGCTCGTGCAGGCGGAGGAGGACGGCCACAAGCTCAGCAACGAAGAGCTGACCGCCAACATCATCCTTCTGTTCGGGGCCGGGCACGAGACGACCGTCAACCTGATCGGCAACGGCCTCTTGGCGCTCCACCGCAATTCCGATCAGCTCACGCTGCTCAAGGCAAATCCCGCCCTGATCACCAACGCGATCGAGGAATTCCTGCGCTATGATTCCTCCGTGCAAATGACCGGGCGCGCGGCCCTGGAGGACATCGATCTCTGCGGCAAGCGCATACCCAAGGGCGAGGCCGTGCTGTGCCTGCTGGGCTCGGCCAATCACGATCCGGCTGTCTATCCCGACCGTCCGGAACAGCTTGATATCGCCCGTCCCAACGTGAAACCGCTGTCCTTCGGCGGCGGCATCCATTTCTGTCTCGGTGCCCAATTGGCGCGGATCGAGGCCGAAATCGCGATCTCGACGCTGCTCCGCCGCCTGCCGGACCTGCGGCTGGATGACGCGGAAAACCCACAGTGGCGGCCGACCTTCGTGCTGCGGGGGCTACGGCGCCTGCCGGCGAGCTGGTAACCTTCTCGCCCGTCCCAGCGGCCGCAGTGTGATACCGCTGTGACTTCGCCATACTTGTCTCTATATATTGGGCTGCTCCGGCGCCGTATTGGCCACGCGCGCCGGGGCGGGGCTCAAAGGGAGACACCGTGCAGACGACGCTGCTCGGCCTGGCAATCGCGTTCATTCTTGCGCTGATCGCCGCGCTGGTCGGACCGTACTTCATTGACTGGAACCAGTTCCGTCCGCAATTCGAGGCAGAGGCGACGCGAATCATCGGCGCGCCCGTGCGCATCGGCGGCGAGCTTGACGCGCGGCTGCTGCCGGCGCCGCAGCTTCGGTTGCGTTCGGCCGCGATCGGCGGCGACAACGATCGCGGCAAGGTCCGGGCCGACAAGCTCGACGTCGAGTTCAGCCTGGGTTCGCTGATGCGCGGCGAATGGCGCGCCACGCAGCTCACCGTCAATGGCATGTCGGTGGACCTCGGTCTGGACCAGAAGGGACGGATCGATTGGCCGGCCTCGCAGGGCACGTTCGACTTCGCCTCGCTTGCGATCGATCGCGTCAACCTCACCGGCCGCATCGCCCTGCATGACGCGGCGAGCCACAGCACGCTGGAACTGCGCGACATCGCCTTCAGCGGCGATGTCCGCTCGCTTGCCGGCGCGATCCGCGGCGATGGCAATTTCACGTTCGACGGCTCCCGCTATCCGTTCCGGATTTCCTCCGGCCAGAGCGCCGATGGCAGCGGCACCCGCGTGCATGTCAACATCGACCCCGGCCAGCGCCCGCTGTCGGCTGATCTCGACGGCGTGCTCACCTTCGAGTCCCGCGCGCCACGCTTCGAAGGCGTGGTGGCGCTGGCCTCTCCGCCCGCATCAAAGAATGATGACGCCGCGCCGACGCCCTGGCGTATGGGAGCCAGGGTCAAGGCCGATTATTCGGCGGCGCGGCTCGAGCAGATCGAGATCAGCTATGGCAATGAAGACCGCGCGCTGAAGCTTGCAGGCGCCGGCGACATCCGCTTCGGCGGTTCGCCGCTGCTGCGCGCCTCGCTCTCGGCTCGGCAACTCGATGTCGACCGCTTTGCCACGAAGGACAATAATGCTGAGCCGGTTCGTGCGCTGCCGGCGCTGCGCGCGCTGCTGTCGGGCGTTCCGCACGTCGCGCTGCCGTCGCAGATCGAATTTTCGTCCGAGAAAATCATGCTCGGCGGGCGGCCGCTGCAGGATATCGCGGCCGAGCTTCACGGCGACGACAAGGGCTGGACGGTGCGGCGGCTCGATTTCCGCGCACCGAGCGCCACGCGCGTCTCGCTCAGCGGTGCTGGCCCGCAAAGTGCCCAGTCCGACAGCTTCAAAGCGGCGCTCAATGTCGAGTCTTCCGATCCCGACGCGCTGATGGTCTGGCTGCAGGGCCGCAGCGATCTGCCGTCTCGCAATCAAAAACCGCTCAAGCTGCGCGGCGACGTCACGGTCGCCGCAAACGGCTTTACCGTCGACGCCATGAAGGCCGAGATCGATGGTGGCGCGATCACCGGACGTGTCGCGGTGTCGTATCCCGGCGGCAATAGCGGCGCGAAGGTCGACGCCAACGTGAAGGCCGACCGGCTGGACCTCGACGCGGCCACCGCCGTCATACGCTCGCTGGCGGGACCGCAGGCCGAATGGCCGGAGGAAGCGCAGCTCTCGCTTGACATCGGGCGCGCGATTTCGGCCGGACAGGAGCTGCGTCCGCTGCAGGCCAAGCTCGGCTTTGGACCGAAGACGGTCTCGCTCGAGCGGCTGAAGATCGGCCAGCCGGACAGCGTGACGATCGAGGGCACCGGCAATTTCGATCGCATCAACGCGACCGGAAAGCTCGCGCTCAACGCAAACGCTGCGTCGCTCAGCCAGTTGACCGGTCTGGTCTCATCGTTCGCGCCATCAGCGGCATCGCGCCTCAACACGCTGGCTGCGGTTCCCGGTCCGGCGCGGCTGAAGCTCGCGCTTGATCTCGACAAGGGACAGGCCGATCGCGGCAGCCTTCGCGCCGCGTTGGATCTCGACGCGCCCCAGCTCAAGGGCTCCGCCACGGTGACGGCGAAGCCGCTGGTCGCCGCGATCCGCAGCACCGATCTCGATGCCCTCAGCCGCAGCGATCTCGGTGTCGACGCCAGATTTTCAGCGGGGCAGGGGCGTACAATGCTCGCGCTGCTCGGCCTCGATCGCGTCATCACGGTCGGCGACGGCCCCGCGCAATTCGAAGGCTCGGTCAACGGCGCCTGGCGCGCGCCGTTGCGGCTGAAGGCGAGGATGTGGGGCGCAGGACTTGATGCGGACGCCGAAGGCTCGGCCGAGCCATGGGACGAGGCGAAGAAGGCCGGCATCAACCTGCGGGTCAGGAGCGCCGACATCAGTCCGCTGCTCGATCTGAAGTCGTCGGACACGCCGGTGAACGGCGTCCGCCTGTCGTCGCGCGTCTCGCTTGCCGGCAACAGGCTGTCGTTTGACGACCTCGACAGCATCGTCGGCGGCTCGCGGCTGCGAGGCCGTGTCGCGCTCGCCATGGGGGATGAGAAGAACATCGAGGGCGAGATCGGGCTCGACCAGGTCACGCTCGCACCGGTGTTCGCGTTTGCGATCGGCGCCGGCGGGCATGATCCGGCCGAGCCGCTCGGCGGCGGCGTGCTCAAGGGCTGGCGCGGCAACATCGTCTTCCAGGCGTTGCGCGGCGAACTGCCGGGCGGCAGCGAATTGCAGCCGGTGAGCGGCACGATCAAGAGCGACGGCCAGGCGCTGACCTTTGAGGCCCTCAAGGGCAAGATCGGCGGCGGCGATCTCAGCGCCGCCATCGATGCAAGGCCGAGTGCGAACGGCATCACCGTCAATGCGAGCGTGCAGCTTAATGGCGTCGATGGCACGGCATTGAGCTACCGAAATCTCAGCATGCCCAAGGGGCGCGCCTCGTTGCAGATGACATTGATGAGCCAGGGCCGCAGCGCCGCGGCGCTGACCGGCGCGGTGTCCGGCAGCGGCACAATCACGTTGGAAGCGGCGCGTATTGCCGGGCTCGATCCGCGCGCCTTCGACATCGCGATCCGCGCCAGTGAGAATGGTCAGGTCTCGGATGATGCGCGGCTGAAGCAGATCGTCGAGCAGGCGCTCGCAAACGGCGCGCTGTCGGTCGCCTCAGCCCAGCTTCCGTTCAACATCCGCGACGGGCGGATTCGTGTCGGCGCCAGCACGCTCGCGGCCAATGGCGTCAATGCCACGATCTCCGGCGGTTACGACATTCCGGCCGACCAGGCCGACATCCGCGCCGCGCTGGTGCCGACCGCGATCACCGCGGCGAGCCGGCCGGAAATCCAGTTGTTCGCGGTGGGCACGCCTGATGGCCTCACCCACAGCGTCGATGTCGCGGCGCTGTCGTCCTGGCTCGCGGTGCGTGCGATCGACCGCGAGACCAGGCGATTGGATGCGATTGAGCGCGGCGAGCCGCCTCCAACGTTCCAGCCGACGCCACCGCTGATCCCGCCGCAGGAGCCGGCGGAAGCTCCCGATGCGAGCGCGACGATCCCGCCAGCATCAACCGACGTACCGATCCCGGGCCGCGATCCGCGCAAGGGAGCGCAAAAGCCAAAAACGAGCGCACCGCGTCCGCCGCTGGCGCAGCCGCCGGCCAGCACACCAGCCGCCAATCCGCCTGCGTCAGTCGCGAGCCAGCCGCAGCTCGCCCCATTGCCGCCGCCGATCGACGTCAAGCCGCCGCCGGGTGCCGCGAAACCAAAACCCCGCCCGCCGCTCGCACTGACGCCGCAGGTCGCCAACCCGCCATCGCGTCCGGCCGCGCAGAATTAGCGCCCGTAGCCCGGGGGGAGCGAATGCGTAACCCGGGACGTCTGCATCAGTAGCGGTCCCGGGTTACGCTGGCGCTTCACCCGGGCTACGATTCAGAGCCCAATCTCCCGTTCGATCCCGATCGCCTGCAGGAACGCCTTGTCGTGGCTGACGACGACCAGCGCGCCATCGAAGTCGCGCAGCGCGCTTTCCAGTTCTTCGATCGCGGCGAGGTCGAGATGGTTGGTGGGCTCGTCCAACAGCAACAATAGCGGCGGTTCCGGCCGTGCGAACACGCAAGCCAAGCCTGCGCGCAGGCGCTCGCCGCCGCTCAACGTATCCACGATCTGCAACGCAGCCCTGTTGCGGAAGGCAAATCGCGCCAGCGCGGCATGCGCTTCATTGGCTGACAATTCCGGATTGAGCCGGCGCAGATTGTCCAAAATGCTGGTGCCGGGATCGAGCAGGCCGACATGCTGGTCGAGCATCGCGATCCGGTCGGTGCGACGATGGATCGTGCCGGCAGTCGGCTGCGCCGCTCCAGTGATCAGGCGGAGCAGCGTGCTCTTGCCCGTGCCATTGGCGCCGCCGATCGCAACGCGCTCGGGGCCGCGCAGCTCGAACGACAGCGGGCCGAACAGGTGGCGGGCGGCAAAGGCCATCGCCACGTCGTTGAAAGTGAGGAGCTCGCGATTGGCGGGAAGGGCGGTCTTCGGCAGGTCGATCGACAGCGGCGTCACGATCTCCACCCGCGCGCGGGCTTCCTCGAATGCATCCGCACGCTCGCCGATCAGGCGCTCGGCGAGATGGCCTTCGCGCGCGGCGCTGGCCTCCGCGCGTTCCTTCTCGCGGTCCATGAACATCTTGTCCTCGATGCCCTTGGCGCGCCAGGCTCGGCCGGCCTTGTCGCGGCGCGACTTTCTTTCGCGCGCCTTCTGCGTCGCGCGCTCGGCGCTGCGCAGCGCATCGGCCGCCCGCTCCAGTTCGGTTTCCGCACGCGAGCGCGCCGCATCGCGCTGCTCGGCGAAATCAGGCCACGCGCCGCCGAAAATCGTGACGCCAACCGGCGTCAGTTCGACGATGCGGTTGACATGCTCCAACAGCATACGGTCGTGGCTTGCGACCACGATGCCGCCTTGCCATCGCCCGAGCAGTTGCGCCAGCGCCTCGCGGCCGTCGGCATCGAGATTGTTGGTGGGCTCGTCCAGCAGCAGCACGTCAGGTGCCTGGATCAGCAGCCGCGCCAGCGCGACGCGCGTTCGCTCGCCGCCGCTGAGCGACGCTACCGCGCGATCGAGCGATAGGGCGGGCAGGCCCACTTCCACCAACGTGGTCCGTAGTCGTGCTTCCAGTGTCCAGTCAGCCGCGCTGGCATCCTCGAGCGTGCCATCACCGCGCTCGAGCCGGTGCAGCCGCGCGAGCTCGCCATCGACGCCGAGGGCTTGCGCCAGCGTCGCCCGCCCGTCGGCGATCTGCGCGAGCATGCCGATCGATCCGGCACGGTGAACCGATCCGGCTGCTGGTTCGACCTCGCCCGCGATCAGGCGCAGCAGTGTCGATTTGCCGCAGCCGTTGCGTCCGACGATGCCGGTGCGCTCGCGTCCGATCGCGAGCGTCAGCTCATCGAACAGTGGGCGGCCCTCAGGCGCGTGAACCGAGATGGAATCCAGGACGACAAAGGCAGGCATGGAGAGCTTCCGAAATGGACAGGTTTCGCGGCGCGGTTCGCTTGGCGATATCCATTTCGCTCTCCACTCTGGTTTGTCGGTGAAGCCGGTGCCAGAGCACCGGCTATCTACAACGGATCAGGCTTGCGGCCTGTTGTCCGGTACCTGGGCCGTCGTCGCGGCGATTGCGCGCGAACGGAAATACTCCAGCACGAAAAGCCGGATCGCGGACGACAGATTGCCCTGCTGGCGATTGCTGTCGATCTCGCCGACCAGCTCCGACAGCGTCATGTTCCGGAGGCCCGAGATTTCCTTCATGCCATTCCAGAACGCTTCTTCCAGGCTGACGCTGGTCTTGTGGCCGGCGACCACGATCGAACGTTTGACGACGGGCGATTTCATGATGCGTCTCCGCCGTCGATGCGATGCTGATCCAACAGCTTCTTGTCGCGCGCGTTACGAAGCTCATCCGCTTTCCGTTCAGACTTGTTGCGACCAAATCGTGCGCGGTTGGTTTCAGCCTGCTTCGCAGCTTCTTTGCGCTGCTCTTGTTTTCTTACTCGGTTCAAATTGATCACGTGCCCCATGCCCACCCCATCATCCAGCGATCCCGAAGCGCAAATGCCTGTTGGCGAAACAGCCGCAGCCAAGTTGCGCGCAAGCACAGCACATGCCCATCCGAAATCACTATATAGCGCCTAGTGATAGCATCAAAAGGTTAGCTTCGCCCCGCGAAAACCATATATTTCGCCGCTGTCCCATGCGTCAACGCAACGCCCGTTGCAACCAATCTCATTCTTTAGGCGTTATGATCCATAATTATATCAGTCGAGGGGCTGCGCTAATTCGTAGCGCGCCAGCACACCCTATCACCGCTTTTTCCCGGGAAAATTATGCAATTCGCGGTTCACTTAACCCGGATGTGTCATTTTGCCCGGCTGCACCAGGGAGTCGAATTCACGTTCCGATACATAGCCGAGCCGCAACGCCTCTTCCTTGAGCGTAGTGCCACGCGCATGTGCTGCTTTCGCGACTTTCGCGGCGTTGTCGTATCCGATCTTCGGCGCAAGCGCAGTGACGAGCATGAGCGATCGCTGCATCAGCTCGCCGATGCGTTTCTCATCGGCACGTATCCCGACCACGCAATGCTCGGTGAAGGAGCTGATAACATCCGACAGGAGCTGAACGGAACTCATCATGCAATATGCCAACACTGGCTTGTAGACGTTCAGCTCGAAGTGTCCCTGGCTGCCCGCGATGGTGACGGCGGTTTCGTTCCCGAAGACGTACGTGCATACCATCGTCATCGCCTCGCATTGCGTCGGGTTCACCTTGCCCGGCATGATCGAGGAGCCCGGCTCGTTCTCCGGCAGGATCAGTTCGCCGAGGCCTGAGCGCGGGCCCGAGCCGAGGAAGCGGATGTCGTTGGCGATCTTGAACAGCCCGGTCGCCACCGAATTGATCGCACCGTGCACCAGCACATAGGCGTCGTTGGAGGCCAGCGCCTCGAACTTGTTCGGCGCACTGATGAACGGCAGCTTCGTGATCTTGGCGACGTGCCTTGCGAACAGTCTCGCAAAGCGTGGCTTGGAGTTGAGGCCGGTGCCGACAGCGGTGCCGCCTTGCGCCAGCGGCAGGAGATCCTTCGCCGCTGTACGCAGCCGCGCGATGGCGCTCTCGACCTGCGCGGCATAGCCGGAGAATTCCTGACCCAGCGTCAGCGGCGTCGCATCCTGGGTGTGGGTGCGGCCGATCTTGACGATCTTCGCGAACGCTTTCTCCTTGCGGCGCAGCTCGCGATGCAATTCGCTGAGCGCAGGAATCAGCCTGCTGAAAATTCCCTGCGCCGCTGCGATGTGCATCGCCGTCGGAAACGAGTCGTTCGACGACTGGCTCATGTTGACGTGGTCGTTGGGATGAACCGGTTTCTTCGCGCCGAGTTCAAAGCCGAGCAGTTCGTTGGCGCGGTTGGCGATCACCTCGTTGAGGTTCATGTTGGTCTGCGTGCCCGAGCCGGTCTGCCACACCACCAGCGGGAAATGATCGTCGAGCTTGCCTTCGATCACTTCTTTCGCGGCGCGCGTGATCGCATCGGCGCGGCGCGCGTCGATCAGGCCGAGCTCGCGGTTGGTGAGCGCTGCCGCCAGTTTCACGATGCCGAGCGCATGCACGATCTCGATCGGCATGCGGTCGCGGCCGATGCGGAAGTTCTGCCGGGAGCGTTCGGTCTGCGCGCCCCAATAGCGATCGGAGGCGACGTCGATCGGACCGAAACTGTCGGTCTCGACGCGGATGGTTTTGTTTTTTTGTGAGGAGGATGTTGATCGAGCCATTGCCAATGTCCGTTGCGCCGTGAAGCGGCGTAACGTTCATTCTACAGCGTCGACGATTGATGCGTGTTTAGATTATTTCTTGCGGAAGCGGTCGAGCCGAACCACCTCGGCGCCTTCGCTCGGCTTTTCCGAGTCTTCCTTCTCTTCCGAAGCAGTCTCGGCTGCCGGAGCAGGCGGCGATGGTGCAGGCGAAGCCGCAGGCAGCTTGGGCTCGGGCTTCTCGGGCGCGACCTCCTCCTCGGACGGTTCGAAATGCAGGCCGAACTTCACGGAGGGATCGAGGAAGCTCTTGATGGCGGCGAAGGGCACGACGAGCCGCTCCGGAATGCCGCCGAACGAAAGTCCGACTTCGAAACGATCGTCCGTCACCACCAGGTCCCAGAACTGGTGCTGCAGGATGATTGTCATCTCCTGCGGATACTGCGCGAGCAGCCGCGGCGAGATCTTCACGCCGTCGGCGTTGGAGATGAAGGTGATGTAGAAATGATGCTCGCCGGGAAGTCCGTGCTCCGCGGCGTCCGCCAGCACGTGGCGCACCACCCCGCGCAGCGCGTCGCGCGCCAGCACGTCATATCGGATGTGATCGGTCGCCATGATGGTCCTGTCGCGTTCAAAAATGGCCGGCCGCATGCCGGTCGCCCGACTCGCCTTTAGCTATATGGTATCCCGGCCACAAGCCAAGGTCAGCAGGCCTTCCGGATCGAATTTGCGGCGCAAGCACCCGCTTGGGATGCACGCACTTTACCATGCAAATGTGAAGTGGAGGCTTCTGTTGCCAGGTGCCTCCGAACCCCGCCTAGCGGAGCTTAACCCGCTAGGGCTTTAAAGTGGTCTTTCAAACTGCGTTACGCAGCCTGAGCAACCGGAGCATAGTTGTCGTTGGCAACTATTGCATTGGCCCGATATCGGCGGAACCATACCGAGAAAAAACACGCCCTTTACGCCCTCGTCGATCCTATTTCGCCCCCGCCGGAACCCACGGCTCTCGGTTCCGCATGGGCTCTGGTGGAGGCGCCGGGTACCGCCCCCGGGTCCGAATGGTTTATTTCGACGGTCATTTATTTCCATAGCCGGCAAGCCGGCACTCCCAATATAGGGGGTAAAGCAACGGAAAAACAGGCCCTTGGCGGCCCCATCCCGGCGTTTCATGCATGGAACGGCTTCGGTTTATCGCCTTGGCCGGCGGGATGCGGCATTTTAGGGTCTTGCCATGTCCTCCGATTCTCCGCCGGCCGCCGCTCCCGTGGCGGACCTTCCCGCCTCGACCCCGCCCATCCAGCCCAGTCTGGGGGAACTGTTCGTGGCCTTTGCAAAAATGTCCCTGGCCGGCTTCGGCGGGGTCCTGGTCTGGGCGCGCCGGGGCATCGTCGAGCAGCACCGCTGGATGACCGCGGACGAGTTCAACGAGACCTTCGCCCTGTGCCATTTCCTGCCAGGGCCGAATATCGTCAATCTGTCGTTCGTATTCGGCTCCCGCTTCCGGGGGCTCGCCGGCGGGATCGCGGCCTTCGCCGGGCTGGTCGGCCCGCCGATGCTGATCGCGATCGTGCTGGCGGCGCTCTACAAGCATTACGGCGAGCTCGAAGCGCTGCGGCGGACGCTCGCCGGCGTAGCCTGCGTCGCCGTCGGCCTTCTGCTGTCCGTGATGCTCAAGATGACGATGCCGCTGGTGAAGCGGCGCGATATCGCCGGGCTCGTAGTCCTCATGGCGGTCTTCATAGCGATCGGCGTGTTGCGGCTGCCGTTGGCGGAGGTGCTGCTGGTCGCCATCCCCGCGAGCCTAGCCGTCACGTTGCTGATTCGCCAACGGGGGCGGGCATGAATGAGGATATGAACCCGATTGCGACGCTGATCTGGACGTTCGGCCTGATGTCGCTGTTTGCCGTCGGCGGTGCCAATGCGGCCATTCCCGAAATGCACCGGATCGCGGTCGAAGTCCACCACTGGATGACCGACAAGGAGTTCGCCGACGTCTTCGCGATCTCGCAATTGTCGCCGGGGCCGAACGTGCTGATCGTGACCCTGATCGGCTACTCCGTCGCCGGCATCGCGGGGGCACTGGCGGCGACACTCGCGATGTGCGGGCCGACCGCGCTGCTTGCCTATTATGTGAGCGGGTTGCTCACGCGCTCGCGCCAATCGCGCTGGCCGGCGATCATCCAGGCGGCACTGGTTCCGCTTTCGATCGGGCTGATGGCCGCGAGCGGGTTCATTTTGGCCCGGACCTCCGACCAAAGTTGGATTGCCGCTCTTACGACGGTGATAACGGCCGTTGTTGCCTTTGCGACGCGGCTTAACCCTTTTTGGCTGTTGCTGGCCGGGGGCGTCCTCGGTTTCGCTGGCGTTATCTGACGAAAATCGCTAGGCAAGGCCGGGGCGGGTTGCAAATCCAGCCGATAGAATAATAGGGCCCGCGGTGCGGGCACGGAGGAGACATGCATGGCCGAAACGATGGGCCAAACCGCATCAAGCACACGTAACACGAACGCCGCCATCGGCATTTTGGTGCTGGCACTGGCGCCGCAGCTCTTCGAGCTGGTGTGGTCGTTGGGCACGATCTTCGGACTGGGCGCAGGCCGCGGTCCGGCGCAGGTGCTGCTCGCCCATGGCGGCGCGCTATTGTCCGCCGCCCCCAACGCGGTGTTCGGATCGGTCGCCGCCGACGCCAAGAAGGGCTTTTCCTCGGATGTGCTGCTGGCGCTGATCTATTCCTATCCGCTGTTTGCGGTTGCGATCGTCACGCTGTTCGTCAAGATCCGCGCGCCGCAGGATTATATCGGCGGCATCGTGCTGATGGCGCTCGCGCTACTGGCGCTATGGGCCTCGAGCGATCTGCAGGGCATGCGCGGCTTCTCCTTCGGCGCCGGCACCGCACCGCGGATGTTCGGCGTGCTGTTGGTTGGGCTCGGCGCCGGCATTGCCGTGACGGGGCTGTTCACCGAGGGACCGGGACTGGCGCACTATTCCTGGCGCGGACCGCTGTTCGTTTGCGCCGCGATCGTTTTCTTTGCATTGGCGATCCGCCCACTCGGTTTGGTGGTGTCGGCCTTCGCAAGCTTCATGATCGCGGCACTGGGCACGCATGAAACACGATGGATCGAGGCTGTCATCGTCGGCGCCTGCCTGACGCTCGGTTGCGCGCTCCTCTTCCCCTATGTGCTGGGGCTGCCGATGCCGATGTTCCCGCGTTTCCTGATCCAGTGAGGGCGTGATGGTCGATCTTTTTGCTAATCTCGCCCACGGTTTTGCCGTCGCCTTCTCGCCGATCAATCTGTTGATGTGCCTGATCGGCGCGCTTGTCGGCACGCTGGTCGGCGTGTTGCCGGGCATCGGCACCATCGCCACGGTGGCGATGCTGCTCCCGATCACGTTCGGGTTGCCGCCGGTCGGCGCGCTGATCATGCTCGCGGGCATCTATTACGGCGCCCAATATGGCGGCTCGACCACCTCGATCCTGGTCAATATCCCGGGCGAGGCGACCTCGGTCGTCACCGCCCTTGACGGCCACCAGATGGCAAAACAGGGCCGCGCCGGCCCGGCGCTGGCGATCGCCGCGATCGGCTCGTTCTTCGCCGGCTGCGTCGCCACCGTCCTGATTGCCATCCTGGGCGCGCCGTTGACAAAACTCGCACTGGCGTTCGGGCCGGCCGAATATTTCTCGCTGATGGTGCTCGGCCTGATCTTTGCGGTGGTGCTGGCAAAGGGCTCGGTGCTGAAGGCGATCGCGATGATCGTTATGGGGCTGCTGCTGTCGATGGTCGGTTCCGACATCGAGACCGGCGCTTCCCGCATGGCCTTCAACATCCCCGAGCTCGCCGACGGCCTCGGCTTCGCCACCGTGGCGATGGGCGTGTTCGGCTTCGCGGAGATCATCCGCAACCTCGACCACGGCGCCGAGATGAGCCGCGATCTGGTGCAGCAGAAGATCACCGGCCTGATGCCGACGAGAAAGGACCTCATCGACTCCGCGCCCGCGATCGGACGCGGCACGGTGCTGGGATCGATCCTCGGCATCCTGCCGGGCGGCGGCGCCGTCATTGCCTCCTTCGCCGCCTATACGCTGGAGAAGAAGCTCGCCAAGAATCCGTCGCGGTTCGGCCGCGGCGCGATCGAGGGCGTAGCTGCGCCGGAGAGCGCCAACAATGCCGCGGCGCAGACCTCGTTCATCCCGCTGCTCACGCTCGGCATCCCGCCCAATGCGGTGATGGCGCTGATGGTCGGCGCGATGACGATCCACGGCATCGTGCCGGGGCCGCAGGTGATGCAGAAGCAGCCGGATCTGGTCTGGGGCATGATCGCCTCGATGTGGATCGGCAATCTGATGCTGGTCATCATCAACCTGCCGCTGGTCGGCATCTGGGTCCGGCTGTTGCGCGTGCCGTACCGGCTGATGTTCCCCTCGATCGTGATCTTCTGCGCGATCGGCATCTACTCCGTGAACAACGCTCCGGTCGACGTCGTCCTTGCCGGCGTGTTCGGCCTGGTCGGCTACTGGCTGATCAAGCACGATTTCGAGCCGGCGCCGCTGCTGCTCGGGATGGTGCTCGGGCCGCTGATGGAGGAGAACCTGCGCCGGGCGCTCCTGATCTCGCGCGGCGACTGGAGCGTGTTCGTGAGCCGCCCGCTGTCGGCGGTGCTGCTCGCGATCGCCGCGGGACTGCTGGTGCTGGCGGTGCTGCCGACCTTGCGCGCCAAGCGCGACGAGGTGTTCGTGGAGTCCGAGGGCTGAGGTTAGCCTGCGTCGGCGTGTCGCAGGCGGAAGTCGTATCGACTCCCCGAAGTTCGTTATGAAAAGAAATGCCGGCCGTTTGGCCGGCATTTTCGTTTAACGGACATCAGGGGATCTCGATGAATTGGTATGGTCGCTCGCTTGCGAGTGCTTCTCTCGCGCTGGCAGCCTTGCTGTCGGCTGTCGTCGCGCCAGCACGCGCGCAGGACTATCCGACGCGCAGCATCACCATGATTGTGCCGTTCGCGGCTGGCGGCCCGACCGACGTCATCGCGCGCATCGTCACCGGCCATATGGCGCAAACGCTCGGCCAGAGCATCATCATCGAGAACGTGGTCGGAGCTGGCGGCACCACCGCGAGCGCACGCGCGGCGCGCGCCGCCAATGACGGCTATACGCTGATCACGGGGCACATGGGGACGCACGCGGCCTCGGTGCCGCTCTATCCCAATCTGGCCTACCATCCGGAGAAGAGCTTCGAGCCGGTCGGGCTGCTGGCCGGCACGCCGATCCTGATCCTGGCGCGCAAGGACTTTCCGCCGAAGGACCTGAAGGAATTCGTGACTTACGTGAAGGCCAACGCCGAGAAGGTCAACGCGGCGCATGCCGGCGTCGGTTCGGTCTCCCACGTCTCCTGCCAGCTCCTGAACTCGGTCCTCGGCATCGAACCGGTCGGCGTGCCCTTCAACGGCACGGGCCCAGCGATGAACGCGCTGGTGGCCGGGCAGGTCGACTATATGTGCGACCAGATTGTCAACGCCGTGCCGCAGATCAATGCCGGCACCATCAAGGCCTATGCGATTGCGACCCCCGAGCGGAACCCGTCGCTGCCGAATGTTCCGACCACGGCGGAGGCTGGTCTGCCGGCCTTCCAGGCCCAGGCCTGGAACGCGATCTTCGCGCCCAAGGGGACACCGGCGCCGATCATCGCCAAATTGAACGCGGCAGCCGTCAAGGCGCTGGACGACGAAACCGTCCGCAAGCGCCTGCTCGAGCTCGGCAGCGTCATCCCGCAGCCGGCCGACCGCACGCCGGAGGCGCTGGGGACGCTGGTCAACAACGAGATCAAGAAGTGGACCCCGGTGCTCAAGCCGGCTGGCTAGAGTGACCCCGTAGCGGGTGGAGCGAAGCGCAACCCGGGGACACCTCGCTGTCATTCCGGGGCGTCCGAAGGACGAGCCCGGAATCCATCGGGCGGCATGCGCCAGCGGCGAAATGGATTCTCTGATGTGCAATTGCACATCATAGCTCGCGCTCCGCGCGCCCCGGAATGACAGCGAGCGGTCCCGGGTTGCGGACGTGGGGAAGGGCGGAACGCGGGTTCCGCCCTTGTCGTTTAAGAACGGGCTATCATTTTTCCGGGTATAATCGCCAGGGAAGGCCGAATCGCCGTGTCGACGGCCGTTTGCGGCCGGTACATTCGCCGTTCCCGAAAGGCCCGAAGCTCACGCCATGAACCAGTATCACGACCTGCTCGAACGCATCCTCGCCGATGGCGCGGAGAAGCATGACCGTACCGGCACCGGGACGCTGTCGATCTTCGGCCACCAGATGCGCTTCAACCTGTCGGCCGGCTTCCCGATGCTGACGACCAAGCGGCTGCCGCTGAAGGCGATCGTGCATGAACTGCTCTGGTTCCTGGCCGGCGACACCAACATCAAATATCTGCGCGACAACGGCGTCACCATCTGGGACGAATGGGCCGACGCCAATGGCGATCTCGGCCCGGTCTATGGATCGCAATGGCGCTCCTGGCCGGCGCCCGACGGCCGCAGCATCGACCAGATCGCGAACGTGATCGAGATGATCAAGCGCAATCCGGATTCGCGCCGCCTGATCGTCAGCGCCTGGAATCCGGCCGACGTCGACAAGATGGCGCTGCCGCCCTGCCACTGCCTGTTCCAGTTCTATGTCGCGAACGGCAAACTGTCCTGCCAGCTCTACCAGCGCTCCGGCGATGTCTTCCTCGGCGTGCCCTTCAACATCGCCTCCTATGCGCTCCTCACCATGATGGTGGCGCAGGTGACGGGACTGAAGCTCGGCGATTTCGTGCACTCGCTCGGCGACACGCACCTCTATTCCAACCATATCGAGCAGGCGCGGCTGCAGCTCACGCGTCCGACCCGGCCGCTACCGGTGATGAAGATCAATCCCGACGTGAAGGACATCTTCGCCTTCCGCTACGAGGATTTCAAACTCGAGGGCTACGACCCGCACCCGCACATCAAGGCCGAAGTCGCGGTGTGAGCGCAGGATGTCGCTGACCATCCGCCGTGCGCGTGCCGATGAAGCCGGGCTCGTCTACGCGCTCGTTCGCGAGCTTGCCGAATACGAGAAGCTGCTCCACGAGGTGAAGGCCACCGAAGCCGACATTGCCGAGGCGCTGTTCGGCAACAATCCGCGGCTCACGTGCGATATCGCCGAGTGGAACGGGGAGCCGGCGGGCTTTGCGCTCTGGTTCGTCAATTTCTCCAGCTTCGCCGGCAAGCACGGCATCTATCTGGAGGATCTGTTCGTCCGCCCGGCGCTGCGCGGCAAGGGCATCGGCAAGGCGCTGCTCGTCCATCTTGCGAGGGAATGTGTCGCCAACGGCTGGGCGCGATTACAGTGGGCGGTGCTCGACTGGAATACGCCGTCGATCGAATTCTACAAATCGCTCGGCGCCGTCATGATGGACGAATGGACACTGTGCCGCGTCACCGGTCCGGCGCTGCAGGCGCTGGCGGATGGGGCGCGCTGATGGAGATCGTGCTGATCGCAGCGGTTGCCGAGAACGGCGTGATCGGGCGCGGCAATGCGATCCCGTGGCGCTTGAAGAGCGACCAGCAGCGCTTCAAGGCCATCACCATGAACAGGCCGGTGGTGATGGGGCGCAAGACCTTCGAGTCCCTGCGCAGGCCGCTCCCCGGTCGGACCAACATCGTGGTGACGCGCGACGCGAACTATCGCGCTCCCGGCGCGATCGTCACCCAGTCGTTCGAGAACGCCCGCGCGATCGCGCTCGGCGATGCGCTGCGGCGTTTCGCCACCGAAATCGCCGTCATCGGCGGCGCCGAGATCTACGCGCAATGGATCGATAGCGCCGACCGGCTCGAAATCACCGAAGTGCATGCGCGGCCGGAAGGCGATACGCATTTCGCCACAATTGACACGGCGAAATGGGAAGAAGTGGCGCGGGTGCGAAATCCGGCCGGGCCGACTGACAGCGTCGATTTTTCCTATGTGACATATAGTCGGCGTGTCCAGCGTTAACCCCGCTAGCCAATGTTTGCATTGACAATTATGTCCGCAGGCATAGCTCGTTCAGCTTGGAAGCTTGCGTTGTAAGGGGCCATTCGGTCCCCTATAAAGCCGGGCGGACTGACGAGGCCGGGCGTCCATCAATCCATCCCGGGCTTGCCGAGGAGAAGCTTTAATGCCGTGGAAGAATCAAGGCGGGGGGCCGTGGGGCTCGGGTCCGAAGGGCCCATGGGGCTCCGGTCCACAATCGGTCGGGCCGCGCCCGCCGGATCTTGAGGACCTCCTGCGCCGCGGCCAGGACCGGCTGCAGCAGCTCCTGCCCGGCGGCCATTTCAGCAGCATGGGGATCGCGCTTGTCGTGGTCGGCGCGCTCGCGATCTGGGGCCTGTCCGGCTTCTTCCGGGTCCAGTCGGAAGAACTCGGCGTCGTCCTGCGCTTTGGCAAGCACGTGCGCACGGTGCAGCCGGGCTTGAACTATCATTTGCCCTATCCGATCGAGACAGTGCTGCTGCCGAAGGCGCTGCGCGTCTCCACCATTTCGATCGGCATGACCCTGATCGACGACCCGGCGCGGCGCGGCCGCACCATGCGCGACGTGCCGGAAGAGAGCCTGATGCTGACCGGTGACGAGAACATCGTCGACGTCGATTTCACCGTGCTGTGGCGGATCAAGCCCGACGGCGTCGGCGACTTCCTGTTCAACATCCAGAACCCCGAAGGCACCGTGAAGGCGGTGGCGGAGAGCGCCATGCGCGAGGTGATCGGCCGGTCACAGATCCAGCCGATCCTCACCGGCGCGCGCACCACCACCGAGCAGAACGTGCAGGAACTGATGCAGAAGACGCTCGATACCTACGGCGCCGGCGTCCTGATCACCCAGGTGCAGATGCAGAAGGTCGATCCGCCGCAGCAGGTGATCGACTCGTTCCGCGACGTCCAGGCGGCGCGCGCCGACCTCGAGCGGTTGCAGAACGAGGCGCAGACCTATGCCAACCGCGTGATACCGGAGGCGCGCGGCCGCTCCGCCCAGATCGTGCAGGCGGCCGAAGGCTACAAGGAGCAGGCGGTGGCGGAGGCCAAGGGCCAGAGTGCGCGCTTCCTGAAAGTCTATGACGAATACAAGAAGGCCCCCGACGTGACGCGGCAACGCATTTACCTGGAGACGATGGAACGCATCCTCGGTGGCTCCGAGAAACTGGTCTATGACGGCGGCAACGGGTCCGGCCAGAACATCGTGCCGTATTTGCCGCTGAGCGAGCTGACGCCGCGGCGTCCGTCCGCCACCACCGGTCAGCAGCAGGGCGGAGGCACGCGATGAGGTCGCCCGTCACCGGCATTGCCGCGCTGATCATCCTGCTGGTGCTGGTCATCATCGGCTACAGCTCGGTCTTCACCGTGCAGCAGACCGAACAGGTCCTGGTGGTCCGGCTCGGCGAGCCCGTCCGCGTGGTCACCGAACCCGGCCTCAACTTCAAGGCGCCGTTCATCGATTCCGTGATCTCGATCGACAAGCGCATCCTCGACCTGGAAAACCCGTCGCAGGAAGTAATCGCCTCCGACCAGAAGCGGCTGGTGGTCGACGCCTTCGCCCGCTACCGCATCAAGAACGCGCTGCGCTTCTATCAGAGCGTCGGCACGATCCAGGCGGCCAACGTGCAGTTGACGACGCTGCTCAACGCGGCGCTGCGCCGCGTGCTCGGCGAGGTCACCTTCATCAACGTCGTCCGCGACGAGCGCGAGAGGTTGATGGCGCGGATCCGCGACCAACTCGACCACGAGGCCGACGGCTACGGCATCCAGGTCGTCGACGTCCGCATCCGCCGCGCCGACCTCCCGGAGCAGAACAGCCAGGCGGTCTACCAGCGGATGCAGACCGAGCGTCAGCGCGAGGCGGCCGAATTCCGCGCCCAGGGCGGTCAGAAGGCGCAGGAGATCCGCTCCAAGGCGGATCGTGAGGCAACCGTCATCGTCGCTGAGGCCAATTCGACCGCGGAGCAGGTGCGCGGCGAGGGCGACGCCGAGCGCAACCGGCTGTTTGCCGAAGCCTATGGCAAGGATGCGGATTTCTTCGCGTTCTACCGTTCGATGTCGGCCTATGAGAACGGCCTGCGCGCCAACGACACCCGCTTCCTGTTGCGCCCGGACTCCGATTTCTTCAAATATTTCGGCAGCGCGTCCGGCCGTCCGCTGGCCGTCGGTCCGTCGGCAACGGCCGCCGCGCCGAAGCAGCAGTAACCGCATCACGAGGGCGAAGCATCCGCTTCGCCCCTTAGCCAAGAAGAAACGCCCGGACGAGAGGTCGCCATCCGATGAGGTCCATAGCGTTCGCCGACTTCCTCATCGGTGTGGGAATTCTGTTCGTGCTCGAGGGCCTGATGTTCGCGGCAAGCCCGAGCTGGATGCGGCGCGCGATGAAAAGCGCGCTGGCAACCCCGGACAATGTGTTGCGCGTGGTCGGGATCGGATCGGCGGTGGGTGGCTTGATCCTGATCTGGCTGGTGCGGCGCTGAGCATCGTTGCGAACTCTCGCGTCGTCATGCCCGGGCAAAAGCGCGAAGCGCGTCTTCGCGCAGATGTCCCGGGCATCCACGTTCTTCGCCGCCGTCGCAAAGGGCGTGGATGGCCGGGACCCGGCTATGCCAAGGCTTCGCCGGGCACGCCAGTGTTGGTCCGGCGAAGCGACAGCGAAGACGGACAAGCCCGGCCATGACGGAAAAAATTGGCTGGCCGGAACTTATCGGTCCAACGCAATCGTGAGCCGTAGGGCGCCGGTTTTTCGCCGGAATGGTTGTCTCAAATGCTTGCGCGGCCACCCCGTTCGGGCGCACTGTGGGCGGAATATCGTATTTCCTGGAGAGAAGCTGACATGACCGGTGCCAGACCCGCCTTGAGCCGTCGCCTGCGCCTGATGGGAGCCGCGATTGCCATCGGCGCCGCCGGCGTGCTTGCCTCAGTGCCAGCGGCCTTCGCGCGAGGACCCGACGGCATCGCTGACGTTGCCGAAAAGGTGATCGATGCGGTCGTGAACATCTCGACGTCGCAGACGGTGGAGGCCAAGGGCGGCGGCGCCATGCCGCAACTGCCGCCGGGCTCGCCCTTCGAGGAGTTCTTCGACGACTTCTTCAAGAACCGCCGTGGCCCCGGTGGCGGCAAGGGCGGGGACAAGAACGGCGAGTTTCAGCCGCGCAAGACCAACTCGCTCGGCTCCGGCTTCATCGTCGACACCGCAGGCATCGTGGTGACCAACAACCACGTGATTGCCGATGCCGACGAGATCAACATCATCATGAACGACGGCACCAAGGTTAAGGCGGAGCTGGTCGGCGTCGATAAGAAGACCGATCTCGCCGTCCTGAAGTTCAAGCCGCCGAAGCCGCTGACTGCGGTGAAGTTCGGCGATTCCGACAAGCTCAGGCTCGGCGAATGGGTAATCGCGATCGGCAACCCCTTCAGCCTCGGCGGCTCGGTGACCGCCGGCATCGTGTCGGCGCGCAACCGCGACATCAGCCAGGGTCCCTACGACAGCTACATCCAGACCGACGCCGCCATCAACCGCGGCAATTCGGGTGGACCGCTGTTCAACCTCGATGGCGAAGTGGTCGGCGTCAACACACTGATCATCTCGCCGACCGGCGGCTCGATCGGCCTCGGCTTTGCCGTGCCGTCGAAGACGGTCGCTGCCGTCGTGGATCAACTGCAGAAATTTGGCGAGCTGCGCCGCGGCTGGCTCGGCGTCCGAATCCAGCAGGTCACCGACGAGATCGCCGACAGCCTCAACATCAAGCCGGCGCGTGGCGCGCTGGTCGCGGGCATTGACGACAAGGGGCCGGCGAAACCCGCGGGCATCGAGCCTGGCGACGTCGTGGTCAAGTTCGACGGTAAGGACGTCAAGGATCCCAAGGATCTCTCGCGCGTCGTTGCGGACACCGCCGTCGGCAAGGAAGTCGACGTCGTCGTCATCCGCAAGGGCAATGAGGAGACCAAGCGGGTCACGCTCGGCCGGCTCGAGGACACCGACAAGGTGCAGCAGGCCAACGCCAAGACCAAGGACGAGCCGGCGGAGAAGCCGGTGACGCAGAAGGCGCTCGGGCTCGATCTTGCGGTGCTGAACAAGGATCTCCGCACCAAGTACAAGATCAAGGACAGCGTGAAGGGCGTGATCATCACCGGCGTCGATGGTACCTCCGATGCCGCCGAAAAGCGCCTGTCCGCCGGCGACGTCATCGTCGAGGTCGCGCAGGAAGCGGTCGCGAGCGCCGCCGACATCAAGAAGCGCGTCGACCAGTTGAAGAAGGACGGCAAGAAGTCGGTCCTCCTGCTCGTCTCCAACGGCGACGGAGAACTGCGCTTCGTGGCGCTGAGCGTGCAGTAACGCGCCGCAGGCCGTTCCGCGCTCGACTGTCATACTCCGCGAAGGCGGAGTATCCAGTAATCGCCGGCGTGAATAACAGGCCGCGCTGGAATACTGGGTCAGCCGCCTTCGCGGGTGACGACGGGTGAGGGCCTATCCCTCGACGAATTCATCCCGCCGATAGCCCTGTGCGTAGAGCAGCGCGGTGAGGTCGCCGTGGTCGATCCGCGCTGCCGCGGCCGCTGCGACCGCGGGCTTGGCGTGGTAGGCGACGCCGAGGCCGGCGGCCTCGATCATGCCGAGGTCGTTGGCGCCGTCGCCGACGACCAGCGTGTCGATGGCATCGAGGTCGAAGGCCTCGCGCAGTTCGATCAGCGTGGCGAGCTTGGTGGCGCGGCCGACGATTGGCTCCTTCACCTCGCCCACGAGCTTGCCGTCGCGCGCGATCAGCTCATTGGCGCGGTTCTCCTGGAAGCCGATCTTGGCGGCGATCGCGTTGGTGAACAGCGTGAAGCCGCCCGAGATCAGGCAGGTCCAGGCGCCATTGGCGCGCATGGTCATCACCAGTTCGCGGCCACCCGGCGTTGGCGTGATGCGCTTTTCCAGGACCTCGTCGACCACGCTCACGGGTAGGTCCTTCAATAGTGCGACGCGCTCGCGCAGCGCCGGCTCGAAGGCGATCTCGCCGCGCATCGCGCGCTCGGTGATTTTTGAGACATGCTCCTTCAGCCCGGCGAAATCGGCGAGCTCGTCGACGCATTCCTGACCGATCATGGTGGAGTCCATGTCGGCGAGAAAAAGCTTCTTGCGCCTGAAGGCGCGAGGCTGCACCACAATATCGATCGGCAGGTCGCCGCGCGCCTGTTGCAGGCGGGCTTCGATCGCCTTGATATCCTCGCTGCCGTCAAAGGGGATGTCGACGGCGACCTCGTCGAACAGCCACTGCGCCGCGCCGGGCGAGGGCAGGACGGCCAGCGCGCCGTCGACGATGGTGGAGTCGAGCGCCGGATTGGCGGGATTGCAGATGAGGGTGGCGACGAGCGACATGGCGGCGGCTTCGCAAGCTGGGACAAGAGCGGTGCTTATCGCAGGGCCGACCGCCAGCGGCAAGTCGGCGCTGGCACTCGACCTTGCGCAAAGGGCTCGCGGTGTCGTGATCAACACCGATTCAATGCAGGTCTATCGCGACCTCCGCGTCATCACGGCGCGGCCGACGATCGAGGAGGAGGCGCAGGTCGCGCACCGCCTCTACGGCCATGTCGACGCCGGCGTGAATTTCTCCGCCGGCGCCTGGGTCGCGGATGCTGCGAAGGTGCTTTCCGAGGTGCGCGCCGAGAACCGCCTGCCGATCTTCATCGGCGGCTCGGGCCTGTATTTCAAGGCGCTCACCCGCGGCCTCTCGGCGGTGCCGCCGATTGCTGCCGAGGTGCGCGAGGGGGTGCGCGCGCGGCTCGATCGCGACGGGGTCGAGGCGCTGCATGCGGAACTTTCCCGGCGCGACCCCGCCTATGCCGAGCGCCTGAAACCGCGCGATCGCACCCGGATCTCTCGCGCGCTCGAAGTCGTCGAGGCGACCGGCCGCTCGCTGACCGAATGGCATCGCGACGGCCTGCCGCCGCTCTTGCCATCAGGCGAATTCGCTGCCCTGTTCCTCGCGCCCCAACGCGACGAGCTCTATGCACGGATCGATGCCCGGTTCGAGGCGATGCTGAATGCCGGCGCGCTGGAAGAGGTGGCAAAGCTCGCGGCGCGCCATCTCGATCCCTTGCTGCCGGCGATGAAGGCCCACGGCGTGCCGGCCCTGATCCGGCATCTCAACGGCGAGATCAGCCGCGAGGAGGCGTCCGAGATCGGCCGCGCCGACACCCGCCATTACGCGAAACGGCAGTTCACCTGGTTCCGCCACCAATTGCCGGAATTCGAATGGGTGGCGCCCGAAGCGGCGAGAGGATGGCTGGAGGCACGTCTCCCGTAGTCCCGTAGCCCGGATGGAGCGCAGCGCAATCCGGGACTTCTCCACCTCCGGGACGCGCTGCCTCGGATTACGCTTACGCTCCATCCGGGCTACGGCTCTCGTAGCCTGGACGGAGCGGAGCGCGAGCTACGGCGCTTCTGCCATGCGCGCAAAAGCACTCGCTGAACGGCAGGAACGCCACTAGAGTACGAAAAGTCGCGCTGAACGCGTCCCTGCCTTGACATTCGGGCATTGGTCGGTATGGTCGCGCAACCTTTGGGAAGCCTGAGCCGCCTATGCGTAACATTATTACCAAACTCATCGTCGTCGTACCCAGGCACACCGCCGGGGATGGCTAGCGGCCATCTGACAGACAGGCGGTGTGCATGGGGCCTCTCGGGCCCTTTTTTATTTCCCAAATCAAAGACTTAACGCCGCGCAAGAAACAGCGCATCCGGAGCCAGCCATGAAAGACAAGAGCCACGATCCGAACCAGATGACGGGAGCCGCGATGATCGTCCGCGCGCTGATCGATCATGGCGTGCAGCACCTTTTCGGCTATCCCGGCGGCGCGGTGCTGCCGATCTATGACGAGATCTTTCAGCAGAGCGAGGTCGAGCACATCCTGGTGCGGCACGAGCAGGGCGCCGGCCACGCCGCCGAGGGCTACGCGCGCTCGACCGGCAAGCCCGGCGTCGTGCTGGTGACCTCCGGCCCGGGCGCCACCAACATGGTGACGGCGCTGACCGACGCGCTGATGGATTCGATTCCCCTGGTCTGCATCACCGGCCAGGTGCCGACGCATCTGATCGGCAACGACGCGTTCCAGGAATGCGACACGGTCGGCATCACGCGCCCCTGCACCAAGCACAACTGGCTGGTGCGCAACGTCAACGACCTCGCGAAGGTCCTGCATGAGGCGTTCTACGTCGCGACCTCCGGCCGTCCCGGTCCGGTCGTGGTCGACGTCCCGAAGGACGTGCAGTTCGCGGTCGGCACCTACCATCCGCCGCGCAAGTCCGACGTTCACATCTCCTACGCGCCGCGCGTCAAAGGCGATGCTGCCCAGATCCGCAAGGCGGTGGCGCTGCTCGCGTCCGCCAAGCGTCCGGTGATCTACAGCGGCGGCGGCGTCATCAATTCCGGCCCCGAGGCCTCCAAGCTGCTGCGCGATCTCGTCGAGTTCACCGGCTTCCCGATCACCTCGACCTTGATGGGCCTCGGCGCCTATCCGGCCTCGGGCAAGAACTGGCTCGGCATGCTCGGCATGCACGGCACCTACGAAGCCAACATGACCATGCATGATTGCGACGTCATGCTGTGCGTCGGCGCGCGCTTCGACGACCGCATCACCGGCCGCATCGACGCGTTCTCGCCGGGCTCGAAGAAGATCCACATCGACATCGACCCGTCCTCGATCAACAAGAACATCCGCGTCGACGTGCCGATCATCGGCGATTGCGGCAACGTGCTCGGCGACCTGCTGCAGGTGTTCAAGGCCGAAGCGAAGCGGCCGGACATCAAGGCGTGGTGGCAGCAGATCGCGCAATGGCGCGCGCGCAACTCGCTGTCCTACCGCAAGAACAACGACATCATCCTGCCGCAATACGCGATCCAGCGTCTGTTCGAGCTGACGCGCGGCAAGGACACCTACATCACGACCGAAGTCGGCCAGCACCAGATGTGGGCGGCGCAGTTCTACGGCTTCGAGGAGCCGCACCGCTGGATGACCTCCGGCGGCCTCGGCACCATGGGCTATGGCCTGCCGGCCGCGGTCGGCGTGCAGGTTGCGCATCCCGACAGCCTCGTTATCGACATCGCCGGCGACGCCTCGGTGCAGATGACGATCCAGGAGATGTCGACGGCGGTCCAGTATGAACTGCCGATCAAGATCTTCATCCTGAACAACCAGTACATGGGCATGGTGCGGCAGTGGCAGCAGCTCCTGCACGGCAACCGCCTGTCGCATTCCTATACCGAGGCGCTGCCTGACTTCGTCAAGCTCGCCGAGGCCTATGGCGGCGTCGGCTTGCAGGTGATCAAGCCGGCCGATCTCGATGGCGCGATCAAGGAGATGATCGCGATCAAGCGCCCGGTGCTGTTCGACTGCCGCGTCGCCGCGCTCGAGAACTGCTTCCCGATGATCCCCTCCGGCAAGGCGCACAACGAGATGCTGTTGCCCGAAGAGGCGACCGACGATGCAACCGCGATCGCCTTCGCCGGCGGCAAGGCGCTGGTGTGATGATGACGTCTTCGCCGCGAGGCATCTTCTTCACCTCGCCCCGCTCGCGGGGAGAGGTCGGCGCGCAGCGCCGGGTGAGGGGGACTCTCCGCGAGTCCAACTCTCACCGTTCTCGCGGAGGCAGCCCCTCACCCCAACCCTCTCCCCGCGAAGGGCGGGGAGAGGGAGTCACTTGTGAGATGGACTGATGTTCGACCTTGGACAGCTCGAGCGCGCGCAGGCGATTGTCGGCACCGCGGTGCCGCCGACGCCGGTGCATGCCTGGCCGCTGCTAGCTGAGCGGCTGGGTGCGGATGTCCTGGTCAAGCATGAGAACCACACGCCGACTGGCGCCTTCAAGGTGCGCGGCGGGCTCGTCTATCTCGATCGTCTGAAGCGCGAGCAGCCTGATACGCCGGGGATCATCTCGGCGACGCGCGGCAATCACGGCCAGAGTCTCGCCTTCGCCGCGCGCCGTCATGGGGTGCCGGCGACGATCTACGTGCCGCATGGCAATTCGGTCGAGAAGAACCGCGCCATGCGCGCCTTCGGCGCCGAGCTGGTCGAGCACGGCCAGGATTTCCAGGCCGCGCGCGAGGAAGCCGTCCGGCGCGCCGAAAGCGCAGGCCTGCACATGGTGCCGGCGTTCCATCCCGACCTGGTGCTGGGCGTTGCGACCTATGCGTTGGAGCTGTTCAAGGCCGCACCTGACCTCGACCTGCTCTATGTGCCGATCGGGCAGGGCTCCGGCATCTGCGGCTGCATCCGCGT
The DNA here is from genome assembly GCF_029990105.1 of Bradyrhizobium sp. Arg237L. Classification (NCBI taxonomy): domain Bacteria; kingdom Pseudomonadati; phylum Pseudomonadota; class Alphaproteobacteria; order Hyphomicrobiales; family Nitrobacteraceae; genus Bradyrhizobium; species Bradyrhizobium sp. Arg237L. The sequence goes on from NZ_JAQMIL010000018.1 coordinate 107,331, forward strand.
CCGCGATCTCCTCGGCCTGAAGACCGAGATCGTCGGCGTGCAGTCGACGGAGGCGCCGTCCTATGCGCTGTCGTTCGCGGCCGGCACCGTCGTCACCACCGAGACCGCCAGCACCCGCGCCGACGGCATGGCGACCCGCATTCCCGATGCCGACGCGCTCGCGATGATCCGCAAGGGCGCTTCCCGCATCGTGCAGGTTACTGACGACGAGGTCGGCGCCGCCATCCGCTGCTACTGGACCGATACGCACAACCTCGCCGAAGGCGCCGGCGCCGCCGCGCTCGCGGCCGCGCTGCAGGAGCGGGACGGGATTCGAGGCAAGCGCGTCGGCCTGGTCCTGAGCGGCGGCAATATCGATTTCGACCTGTTCCGCCAGTGGCTCGGAACGGACGCCGCCATCGCCGAACGGGCGATGGCGTGACAGCATTCCTTGAGGGGACGACCATGAACCAGCCCGCATCCGCCTACTTCCTCGAAGAGCGCCACGACCCGAACGAGTCGCACACGCTTTCGGTGCTCGTGCAGAACGAACCGGGCGTGCTCGCGCGCGTGATCGGGCTGTTCTCCGGCCGCGGCTACAACATCGAAAGTCTTACCGTCTCTGAGACCGAGAGCCAGAAACACCTATCGCGCATCACCATCGTGACCACGGGCACGCCGATGGTGATCGAGCAGATCAAGCATCAGCTCGACCGCATGATCCCGGTCTACCGCGTCGTCGACATGACGCTGTCGGGACGCTCGATCGAGCGGGAGCTGGCGATGGTGAAGGTGCGCGGCACCGGCGACCACCGCGTCGAGGCGCTGCGGCTGGCGGATGCGTTCCGGGCGCGGGTGATTGATGCCACTACCGAGAGTTTTGTGTTCGAGATCACAGGCAATACCGCCAAGATCAATCAGTTCATCGACCTGATGCGCCCGCTCGGCCTGGTCGAGGTGTCACGCACGGGCGTTGCCGCGATCGGACGCGGGCCGGAAGGGATGTGAACCATGTTGGCGCGCGACTGGTACTACACGCAAAGACGCCGGGTCGGCATCGATACCGCGGTCGCCTCGATCTATGGCCGCCATGACGACAGCGATCTCCGCGCCCGCCAGACGCTCAAGATGCTCGGCGTCGAGCCGGGCTGGCGCGTCGCCGATATCGGTTGCGGCAACGGCGTGCTCGCCTGTGAAGCGGCGCTGATGGGCGCCGACGTCGATGCGATCGACATCTCGCCGGCGATGCTGACGCTCGCCAATATCTATGCACGCGACCGCAAGGCGCGCATCCGCACCCAGCCGGCGGGGCTTCTGAGCTTCGCCTATCAGGCGAATTCCTATGACCTGATCGTCAGCGAATTCACGCTGCATCATTTGCCGGATTTCTGGAAAGCGGTGGCGCTGTCTCGGATCTTCAACGCGCTGAAGCCGGGCTCCGAGTTCTATCTCCGCGACATCGTGTTCGTCAGCATGCCCGACGGCGTCGAGCGCGACGTCGAGGGCTGGGCCGACTTTTCCATCAAGAACCATGATTTCGAGCGCGAGGGCGTGATGATGCACATGCGCGACGAATATTCGACCTTCGGTTGGGTCATGGAAGGCATGCTGACCGAGGTCGGCTTCATCTTGGTCTCCGCCGACTACCACGCGCCGCTGCACGGCACCTATCTCCTGCGCAAGCCGAAGCCGGAACAGAAGAGCTAGAAACAAAAGAGCTGGAAAAGACGAGCCAATGAAACCGGCCGACGTCTGCATCGCCGTCATGGTCGCGGTGATCTGGGGGCTTGCTTTCGTCGCAAGCCGGATCGCGCTTGACGAATTGCCGCCGGAATTGATGACTGCGCTGCGCTTTGGGATCGCGGCGCTGCCGTGCCTGTTCCTGCGCAAGCCGAAAGTGTCCTGGCCGCTTCTGATCGCGATCAGCCTGAACCTGTTCCTCGGCCAGTTCCTGGCGCAGTCGATCGCCATTGCGCATGGCATGCCGGTCGGGCTCACCAGCGTGATCGTGCAGAGCCAGGCGCTGTTCACGATCGCGTTCGCCGCCATCATTTTCAGCGAATGGCCGAGCCGGATGCAGATGGTCGGCATCGGCATTGCCGTGATCGGCCTCTTGATGATCTCTGGCACCGTCGGCCATGATTTCAGTGCCGGCGCGTTCGCGATCCTGATGATCTCCCCGATCTGTTTCGCGGTCGGCAATCTCTTGCTGCGGCCCGCGCAGGGTGCGCGCATGTTCGATCTGTTCGCATGGCTGTGCCTCTGTGCCGCCGTTCCCTTGTTCGCGTTGTCGCTGATCACTCTCGGCCCGAAGCCGACCTGGCAGGCGCTGTCGCAGATGTCGGCAACCGGGATCGTCTGCATGCTGTTCGTCGGCGGCGTCTCGACCAGCATCGCCTACTGGCTGTGGGGCCGGCTGCTGCGCGACTATCCGCCGGCGCAGGTGGTGCCGTTCGCGCTCCTGGTGCCGTTCGTCGGCTCCGCCGGCTCCAGCATCGTGTTCGGCGAAAGGTTCGGGCCGCTGCGGCTTGCGGGCACGGCCGCCGTGATCGGCGGCATCGCCGTCATGCTGCTTTCGAAACGTCCGCAACCCCAGGCGAAGATCGCGTGAGTGGTGCCATGTCGCAGTCGGTTCTGATCGCTTTCGTGATGTTCGCCGTGGTGATGTTCTTCACGCCAGGGCCGAACAACATCATGCTGCTGTCCTCGGGGCTGACTTACGGCTTCCGCCGCACGGTGCCGCATATGGCGGGCATCACGGTCGGATTTGCGTTCATGGTCGGCGCCGTCGGCCTTGGTCTCGGCACCGTCTTCATCGCCTATCCCGTGCTGCAGACCATCCTCAAATATATCGGCGTCGCCTATTTGATCTATCTCGCCGCCGCGATCGCGATGGCCGAGCCGTCCTCGCCGGAATCCGGCGATAGAAGCGGTCGCCCGATGACGTTCTGGGGCGCGGCCATGTTCCAATGGGTCAATGCCAAAGGCTGGGTGATGGTGATCGGCACCATCACGGCCTATGCGGCGATTGCCGCGTTCCCCTGGAATATCGCGATCCAGGTCTGCCTGAGCCTGATCCTCGGCACCTTGTCCTGCATTGCCTGGGCGCTGTTCGGCACTGCCTTGCGGCCGATCCTGACCTCGCGTCTGGCGGTGCGCGCTTTCAATATCGTGATGGCGATCCTGTTGCTCGCCTCGCTCTACCCGGTCTTCATGGACGCATGATGCCGCACCGCGCCATGCGAGAACGGGGTTTCCCCTGAGCCGGAAAATGCTCTAGACAACGCCGGAAAATTCGCGGGCGTCCGGCGGTCTGATCCACCTGAAAAGCCCAAATCCATCGGCCGATGTTCGGCCCCCTCAAGAGGAAACTACGATGCGAGTTTACTACGATCGCGATGCCGACCTGAACCTGATCAAGGGCAAGAAGGTCGCTATCGTCGGCTATGGCAGCCAGGGCCACGCCCACGCGCTCAACCTGAAGGATTCCGGCGTCAAGGAAGTGTCGATCGCGCTGCGCCCGGGCTCGGCTTCGGCCAAGAAGGCGGAGGCCGCCGGCTTCAAGGTGCTGAGCGTGGCGGATGCCGCCAAGTGGGCCGACCTCGTGATGATGCTCACCCCCGACGAATTGCAGGGCGATATCTATCGCGAGCACCTGCACGACAACATGAAGAAGGGCGCCGCGCTGGTGTTCGCGCACGGCCTCAACGTGCACTTCAACCTGCTCGATCCGCGTCCCGATCTCGACGTCCTGATGATCGCCCCGAAGGGCCCCGGCCACACCGTGCGCTCCGAATATCAGCGCGGCGGCGGCGTGCCCTGCCTGATCGCGATCGCCAAGGATGTCTCCGGCAACGCGCACGATCTCGGCCTGAGCTATGCCTCGGCGATCGGCGGCGGCCGTGCCGGCATCATCGAGACCACGTTCAAAGAGGAATGCGAGACCGACCTGTTCGGCGAGCAGGTGGTGCTCTGCGGCGGCCTGGTCGAGCTGATCAAGGGCGGCTACGAGACGCTGGTCGAAGCCGGCTACGCGCCGGAGATGGCCTATTTCGAGTGCCTGCACGAAGTGAAGCTGATCGTCGACCTGATCTATGAAGGCGGCATCGCCAACATGAACTACTCGATCTCCAACACCGCCGAATACGGCGAATATGTCACCGGCCCGCGTATCGTCACCGCGGAGACCAAGGCCGAGATGAAGCGCGTTCTCGCCGACATCCAGGGCGGCAAGTTCGCCCGCGACTGGATGCTGGAGAACAAGGTCAACCAGACCTCGTTCAAGGCCACCCGCGCCAAGCTCGCCCAGCACCCGATCGAGGAAGTCGGCGCCAAGCTGCGCGACATGATGCCCTGGATCAAGAAGGGCGCCCTGGTCGACAAGACGAAGAACTAAGCCGCAATCGTAGGGTGGGCAAAGCGCAAGCGTGCCCACCCTACGCACTCCGCTCGTGATGGTGGGCACGCTTCGCTTTGCCCACCCTACGGCTTCGGCTTCTATCGCACCGCGACGACACCGTCATCGCGAGTGCAGCGAGGACCGAAGGCCTCGTGCATTGTGCGCTGGTAGTGCTCCTCTGAGGTGCTCCAGCGCAGGTTGGCGAGAAACTTCGTGTCCGCTCCAGCGGGATATCGGAGCCGCAAGCCTTCGTCCGTCGCTGCCGCGTAGACGGCTGCAGCCACTTCTGCTTCGGTGCAGAATGCCGTCGGATAGTTCGCCATCCTTGCGAAGCAAGCCTGGGCGAAATCGGTGTATTCGGCGGGGATGAGGCCCTCCATTCGCGCGGTGCCGTTCGCGGTGAAGTTCGTGGTTGGCGCATAGCCGGGCTCGACCAGACGCGCCTTGATGTTGAACGCGCCCAACTCGTATGAGAGGGATTCCGTGAAGCCCTCCACGGCGAACTTGCTGGCGGCATAGATCGCGACCAGCGGCATCACGCCGACCGTGACGCTGGACGTGACGTTCACGATCACGCCGCGCCCCTGCTTGCGCATCGAGGGAATGATGGCCCGACACGCGGCGATCACGCCGAAAGTGTTGGTCTCGAAAATCTCGCGCGTCGTTCTGTCGGGAGTTGCTTCCACGATCGACGCGAGGCCGAGGCCGGCATTGTTCACCCAGACGTCGATCGCGCCGAATGCGGCAACGGCGGCTTCGATCACATCAGCAATGCTCTTCTCGCTCGTGACGTCGAGCGGCAGCACCTTGAGACGCTCCGAAGCCCCACCGAACACGGCAGGGTCCGGATGCCGCATGGTGGCTACAACATTCCAGCCCCGTTCGAGAAAGAGTTGTGCGGTCGCCTTGCCGTAGCCTGACGATGTTCCGGTGATGAGAATGGTCTTTGGCATGCGCCTCTCCATCGTTTCGATGGGGCCCTATCTAGACCTCTCGAAAGGACGATCTATAATCAACCGTCCCAAAATGATTATGGATCGTCCACGATGGACCCTTTGAGCGATACCATCGCTCTCCTTCGCCCCAGCACGGCAATCGCCAAGCCCATCACAGGCCGGGGGCGCTGGGGCGTCCGCTATGCGGCGCATGACGCGCCGGGCTTTACGATCATTTTGCGGGGCGAGTGCTGGATCACACTCGAGGGCAAGGAGCCTGTGAAGTTTCAGAAAGGGGATTTCCTGCTCCTGCCATCGACCCCGGCCTTCTCGCTCTCCAGCCATCCGGGGCTCAAATGTGAGCTCAGGGAGCCGGTGAACGCCGCTGTCCGCCATGGAGATCAGGAGGGAGAACCTGACTTCGTCTCACTCGGCGGGACATTCCGGATAGAGCAGGTCAACGCGCCTCTGTTGCTCGCTCTGCTTCCCGGCTTCATTCATATCCCTGCGTCCGAAGGGCGGACGGGCAGGCTTGGGCGCGTGATCGAACTCGTCGTGGACGAGTGCGCGTCCGACGATCCGGGAAAGGAGATGATCCTGCAGCGCTTGCTGGAGGTTTTGCTCGTGGAGGCGCTCAGGTGGCGAAGAATCGATCCCGATGCCGTTGCCACAGGCGTGCTCGATGGCATGCGCGATCCGGTCCTCGCACGTGTCCTGCGCGCGATGCATGCTGATGTCCGGACCGGCTGGACGGTCTCGGACCTCGCCGGGATCGCCGGCATGTCCCGGTCAGCGTTCGCAGCGCGCTTCGCTGACGTTCTCGGGTGCGGGCCGGCCGAATATCTGATGCGCTGGCGGATGGCGCTGGCGAAGGATGCGCTCATCCGTGGCGCGAAGGGGCTGGACCGGATTGCCGACGAAATCGGATACGAATCCGCGAGTGCGTTCAGCACGGCATTTCGGAAGCGGCTGGGCTGCTCACCCGGACGCTTTGCGCGATCTTGCGCCGGGAACGGCTCTCAGTAGCGGCCCCCCCACCCAATGCGCGAATAACGGCTCGCCATGACGGCCGCGATCAGCTCGCCGCCGTTCGCCCCTCCGCCGGCTTCTCGATCCGGTTGTGGAGCTGCCAGAAGCGCACGGTGCGCTGGGCGGTCTCGATCGACAGGCGGCGGAAATCCCGCTGTGCCTGCTCCATGGTTTGGGCGGAGATCGGCTGCGCCGCCGGGCGGTTGCTCAGGATCGTCTCCACTGTCGGCCAGTTCAGCCTGGCCGCGCGGCAGGGGATCAGGATCAGGTCGGAGCGGTGCCCCTCCATCAGCCGCGCGATCATCTCGGGCTCAACGTCGTTGAGCAGCGCAATCGCGACGATCACCTCGTCGAACTTGCCCGCTTCGGCGAACTTGAACACCGCCGCATCGTCCAGCTCGTTCAGCTCCTTCATCAGCTTGACGAGCTGCTCGGCAATGCCGAAGCTGCGTCGCGCCGCAGGCTCCTCGCGCGCGACCTCGTCGAGCACCTCGCGGATCTCGTCCTGCAGCGCCGGCGGCGCGATCGAGAGCAGGCGGGCGCGCACGGCGTCCTTGGCGCGGAGCAAGAGCTCGCGCAGGAATTTGGTCGGAAGATCGATGCGCAGTCCCAGGATCTCGACCAGTTCGTCGTCGCTTTCCGCGTGCGCGACGATGCCGGAATAGCCGGCTTCCGAGAAGCGCGCGCCGGCATTGTTGGCGAGCCGGCGGATCACGCGCACCTCGCCGCGATCGACGATCACGTCGGTGACCTCCTCGGGGAGGCTGGCGCGGCCGGAGATCGCAAGCAGGTGATCCTGTCCCTTGGTGCTGGCAACTTCGACCAGCGTCTCCGTGGAGACGCGGCTCGAATGCGCCAGCACTTCGCCGGCGACCTCGATCTTGTCGTCCTTTGCCAGGTGCTGGATTACCTCGAACGGCGCGTAGTCGATCGGCGCGAGGCGCTTGCTGAGCTCGGCTTTGGCCCGGCTTTCGACGCGCGTGATCAGGAGGCACAGGACGTCGTCGAAAACCTTGACCTGTTCGTCGCTCAAGCGTTCGCCGTCGTGCAGGAAGAGGTCCGTCACCCGCCGAAGGGTCTTGATCCGCTTCGCCGACGAGCCGTCTCTCACGGCTTCCTCGAGTTCGGCGATGATCGAGTGGGCCGGCTGTTGCGCCATCATTGGAATTGTTCTTGTTGCAGGTTCTCTGGTTGGTCCGGAAGATGGCAAGCGCGGCCTTACGCCCGCGTTAAGCTGGAACCTGATCCTGGGCGGAGCTCGCGGGGAAGGTTAGCAGGACGTAACCAATTCAACTCAAGATCGCCGGATCGTGCCTGCCGCCTGGCTGGATCAAGCATGCGGCCTCCAAACACGCGATCGAGGGTTTTCGGAGAGCCTGCGCCGCGAACTGATGCTGTTCGGCATCGACGTCATCATCGTTGCGCCGGGCGCGGTGAAGACGCCGATCTGGGACAAGGCGGAAGAGGTCGATATTTCCGCCTACCAGAACTCACCCTATTTCTCGGCGCTACAGCGGATGCGGAAATGGTTGCTGCAGTTCCGCTCGACCGCCCTGCCCCCGGAGAAGATCGCCGAGAACATCTTCGATGCGCTGACGGCGCCGAACCCAAAGGTGCGTTATCAGATCACGCCGGATCCGATGCAGCACATCATGGCGTCAATCCTGCCGAAGCGCACGCTCGACCGGATCATCGCCAAGCGTCTCGGCCTGATGCCATCAGCGTGAGCATGCCGGCGACATGTCATGCCCTCGCCGCATTCGCCCGTCACCGGAGCTTGCATGTCCACCATCGGCAAGAACCATGCGGAACTGACCGCGATCGCCAATGACGCGCTGCGCAGCCAGCCGGGATGCGAGACGGCGCAAGTTGTCGCTGTCTCCGCCCGGCCGCATGCGAGTGCGGGCCGCAATTGGGAAATCCCGAACGTCGTCCTCGGCGACAGTCTGATCAGCGACGTCGACCGCGCCGTCATCACCGTGCATCACCAGCTCGGCCGCAGATTCCATCTCGTCGGGGACCAATCCTAGAGCGTTTTCGAGCCAAGTACGGCGTGGCTCTGAAATCGTCAGCTTATCGGGGCAGTGATCGCCAGACGATCAAGACGACGCTTTTGACCCATTAGCGAACATGGAGCGAAATGGGTTCAAAGCTCGGCGGTAGTCGGACTAATGCGACGCCCCGTCGGTGTTGGGAAACGTGATGGCCACCCCAAGCTTGTCGCCAAGGCCGACATTTTGCTTTGTGTCCAACGGTAAACAGGACACTCAACGAACACCCAAGGGATGCGTGAGTGGGGTTTCGGCTTTGCCTTTTTTCGTGTAGCATTGTCGCATGGACGAAGCGGAGACTTTGTTTGTGGCGCTGCGTCAGTCGGCCTACGACGACGTGGTGGAGATGCTCGAGCGCATGGTGCGGGATGCCCCCGATCATGCCTTGAACAGGATGAACGCACTTGATCTCGCGGCCCGCAACGGTATCGATGAGGAGCGGGTCATCGCCGCGCTCCTGAATGCGGTGGGGCTCGGCATTTTCGAGATGACGTGGAACGTCATGTGCCCAAGTTGCGCCGGTGTTCTTTCCGCTAATAAGAGCCTAAAGACCCTGGACCGGGCGCAGTATAATTGCGCTTTCTGCGCCGCGGGCTATGAGACGACGCTCGACAACCTGATCGAGGTGAGCTTCACGGTAAGTCCGCGCGTTCGGAAGATCGCGGCCCACAATCCCGACGAACTGTCCGCGGCCGAATATTATCGTCAGATCTTCTGGAGTTCGGCCATCGATCTCCCAGCCGATCTGGAGAAGCTGCTGCAGGAGGTCACGCTCGAAAGCGTCGACTTGCCGCCAGGAGAAAGGGCCATCCTTTCGTTGCAATTGCCGAAGGGCACGTTGATCGTATTCGATCCCGTGACGCATACGGCCCAGTTCCTTGATGTCGGCGGCGAGGAGGCGAGCGAGCGCCAGAACCTGTCCGTGATCTTCAACAAGGTCCAGGTTCCGGTCGACACCATTGCTTTGCGCCCAGGGCCACTGCGCCTGGCTTTGGAAAACCGCACCGAAAGTCGCGTGTTGCCGGCTATATGGGTGGCGAACCAGGCGCTGAACGACCTCCTGAAGCGACGCAAGCCCATTCTCAATGCAAAGCGCCTCCTCACCAATCAGACCTTCCGCGACATCTACCGGACCGAAACGCTCGCCATTGGTCAGCGTCTCAAGATTTTGAGCCTGACTTTCCTGTTCAGTGATCTCAAGGATTCCACTGAACTCTATGAGCGCGTCGGTGACCTCGTTGCCTTCGATCTCGTCAACGAGCATTTCAGGCTGCTGCAGGAGATTATCGCGTCCGAAAGGGGGGCCGTGGTGAAGACCATTGGCGATGCCGTGATGGCGACCTTCGAAACGCCTGACCGTGCCATCGCCGCTGCGATCCGCATGCGCGAGGCGATGAGCGATCTTGGCGCCGAGCGTCAGCATCAGAGCCTGCGCCTGAAGATGGGCATCCATGAAGGATCATGCCTCGCGGTCACACTCAATGCCCAGCAGGACTATTTTGGCCAGACTGTAAACATCGCGTCGCGCGTCCAGGGCCTTGCTGCGTCACGCTCGATCGTGGTGACGGAATCGGTGCTGGAAAACGCGCATGCCCGGGCCCTGCTTGAGAGCAACGGGCTAAAGCCAACGCTCAGACGCGTGGCGTTGAGCGGCATCGCGGACAAGGTGTCGGTCTACGAGATCCCTTGAGCGCGTGTCTTCCTGACACTTTTCAGAAGTGAAGCGCAGCGCTGGCGATATCCGTTGATCGCGGAAAAACGGACTTCATCCGCTATCGCGCTCAGGTCCAAAAATAACCCCAACCGGAAATTGTTGCCTCACGAGACCGGCACTGCCGTCGGGACGTGGCAGTGTGAGGCAATCAGGAGCCAAAGGTTAAGTTATGTCGTCCGTGGCTGTAGTCTGCCGCGCGGCTTTCTCTTGTGCGATAGTTCCTTCTAGCCGCGAGATGTTCTCCAGCAGGCGCTGGCTGGTGAGGACGAGAAAGTAATAACCGAATTGCGGATTTTGAAAGTAGATTTCGAGCAACCTCTCATAAGTTATGGTCAGCACTTGCCCGTCTTCCATGCATTCGACCGTCGCGGTTCGCCGTTTATTGGGAGTAAGGAAGCCAAGTTCGCCCATGAGACGTCCCGGTGGAAGTTCGACGCCGATTTCCGTGACCAAAAACGTTCCTGTGACCGCCAGGAACATTTCGGTAGCTGCATCGTCCTTCTTGAACAATATGTCGCCCCGGCGATATCTGCGTTCGGTCATGAACGGTTTGAGCCATTCCATCGAGGTGTCGCCCTCCGTCGCGATACGCGCCTTCTTGATCAGATTGAGCATTTGACGCAGGCGAACGGCATTGATCGGCAGCAACAGCAGATACAGGAGAAAAGTCGCGACGTTTCCGGAGAGCGCGCCAAAGGCAACGAAGAATGTACAGCCGGCCATGTTCGCGACGCGCAGCGGCACCATTGTCTGCATCAGCAAGGTAGCGACAAAGAAGATGGCGCCAACGAGGGCGAACATGTTGGCAAGCGTGATGTTGGCCAGCACAATTTCCAGCAGTCGGCCGAATAGTGCGTCGTAGGTGATGTTGTTGGGATCGAGACCCAGTTGAATCAGAATCTTTGCGATCCTGAGATTGTCCGCCGCCGTATCAAGAATGCGGTTTAGTATCGTCGAAAAATCTGCCCTGCTGGACTCCATCGGATCATCCCCCGCGCAAAGCCGCCGGTATTCGTCGGATATCGAAGTCGGATAACAACCGTCGAGTAAGATTAGTAGATCATGATCCGATTAAATGGAATCGGATCATGATCTCATCTGTTTGTTTGAGCACGATCTTCGCGCAAAAGCTTCGCGTTTGTCGCGAGGGAAAACCGGTTTCCACTTTTCCGGATCATGCTCTAGCGGTCTCGATGCAATCGATCAATTTTACCCTGAGCGGTAGTGTCGGCAATTCCCCGCTCTCGTTGGTTTTGCCATTGTAGCTGCCCCTGAGCTGAACAGAAGTAACGTCGGCTCTTGGGCGACTTTCGCAGGTGGAGAGCAACAGTTTCGCAAAATCGGAACTTCCGAGTTTGGCACTTCCCTGACATTGGTTTCGGACTGCGTTGTGTCCGCTCCAGCAGAACGGACGTGCGGCTGCATCGGGCAGCTTTATCCCAGAGGGCGGCGCCCTCACCGAGCAGATCGCCGACGACCACGAGGCCCGTGGCGATACCGATACGCACCTGCAACGAGGTCGTATGGCCCGCATCGAGCTTGGCCACGGCTTCGATCAAGGCGGGGTCCGCGCGCACCGCCTGTTCGGCGCCCTCCTCATGTGCCGTTGGATTGCTTGCAGGGGACGTCCTTTGCCCGTCTGCCGCACGTGGATTTACCCTGCCTCCCGCCCGCGGCCGCAAATTCATTGCGCATTCATGACGATTACATTACGGTTTTGTGACGCGACGCGGGTTCCGGCTGCGTCGTCCGCCTCCTGGTCACCTCCAGCCAAGGCGAACTACTGCGCCGGGGAATGTTGCGTCGTCAGCCATGGCGCCCGCGCCAAATCAAGGTTCTTCGATTGCCGCGATTGCGGGCGGCTTGGCCGCGATCGGCATCTGGCGCCTGCTCGCCGTCGCCGCGCCGCAGATGGCGGCGCTCGCGATCCTGGTGCAGACCGAGACCGATTTCGGCTCGCGCCTCTGCTTCCTCTTGTCCTGGGGTACACTTAACTTCTTCTTCATTGCGCTGCTGCGGCGGCCGGCGCTATCGGGGGCGCTGTCGCTGACGCTGGTGGTGGCGTTGGTGCTGCTCTCGCGGTTCAAGCACGAAGTCGTGCAGATGACCGCGAACTTCGTCGACCTGATGGTGGTCGACCACGACACCGCGTCCTTTCTGCTGACGATCTTCCCGAACCTGCGCTGGTCGCTGATCGGCGCAGGCGCCGTCACGCTGCCCTTGATGTATGCGCTGTGGTGGCTCGATCCGTTCCGCGTCCGCCGCCTGCCGGCGCTGGCCTGCAAGCTGGCATGCCTGGCCGCGCTGGCCGGATACGCCGTCACCTGGCCGGATGAGGATTGGCGCGGCTATTACGACGACGGCTATCTCTCGAAATTCGCTCGCTCGGGCGTCACGGCGGTTTCCGATTTCATCAACTACGGCTTCATGGAGTCGGATGCGGTCGCGAGCGAGCACCTCAAGATTCCGCTGGTGGATTCCTGCCATCCGGCCGGCCGCCGGCCGAACATCATCCTGATCCACGATGAATCGAGCTTCGATATCCGTGCGGCCGAAGGCGTCAGGATGCCGCCGGGCTACGGCGCGCAGTTCAAATCCTATGACGGCGTGGAGCGAAAATTCCTGGCCGAGAGCAATGGCGGGCCGAGCTGGTTCACCGAATACAACGTGCTCGCGGGGCTCTCCTCGCGCTCCTTCGGCCGTTTCGCCTATTTCGTCACCCGCATCGCCTCCGGCCGCGTCGAGCGCGGGCTGCCGCTTGCGCTTCGCCGCTGCGGCTACAACACGCTTTCGCTTTATCCGGCGTTCGGCGCCTTCATGAGCGCGCGCAGCTTCCAGGCCACGACCGGCATCCAGCGCTTCTACGACGCGCGCGATCTCGGCGCAAAGGATGTCGAACCCGACCGCTTCTTTTACGACAAGGCGCTGCGGCTGATGGCGGAGCAGCCGCCCGGCGCGCCGCAGTTCACCTTCGTCTATCTCGCCGCCAACCATTTCCCGTGGAAGACGCCCTTGCGGGCGGACCTGACGCCGTCCTGGCGCCCGCTCGGCAACACGCCCGTCATCGACGAGTATCTGCGCCGGCAGGCGATGAGCGCCAGCGACTATGCCGCCTTCGTCGCGGGACTGAAGAAGAAGTTTCCGGCGCAGCCGTTCCTGATCGTGCGCTATGGCGATCACCAGCCGGAATTCGCGCCGCATCTTCTTGACCCGAGCCTCGATGCGGCCGGAATCGGCAAGAAGCTCGAGAAGTACGACCCGCGCTATTTCGCGACCTACTATGCAATCGACGCCATCAATTTCGAACCGGTGAAATCGCCGGCCGTGATGGAGACGATCGATGCGGCCTATCTGCCGCTGGTGATCCAGGAAGCCGCCGGCATTCCGCTCGATCCCTCGTTCGAGGAGCAGAAGCACATCATGCTCCGCTGCAACGGCCTGTTCTATGCCTGCAAGGACGGCGCCGAGGCGCGCCGCTTCAACCGCCTCCTGATCGACGCGGGTGTGATCAAGGGGCTGTGAGGGGCGCTATTCCCACTTCTCCGTCATTGCGAGCGAAGCGAAGCAATCCATCTCGCCGCAAGCGGAGGCATGGATTGCTTCGTCGCTTCGCTCCTCGCAATGACGAAGGGATTCACTTCGTCCCGATCTTCTCCCACAGCCAGCGCGCCACCGCGTCCGGCGAGGAGGAGCCATCATTGCCGGCGGCGCGCAAATTCGCTTCCCGCATCGCGGCGATATCGATCCGTCCGAGCAGCGGCTGCAATGCCGCGCGCAGCTTTGCATCATCCTTGCGCTTGGGCGCGAGCAGCATCACCGCGTCATAGGGCGGGATCGCGTGTTTGGGATCGCCGAGCACGACGAGATCATATTTCGCGATCAGCCCGTCGCTGGTATAGCCCGCGATCACGTCGACATCCCCTGAAGCGATGGCGGCATACATGAAATCCGGCTGCATCTGCCGCTGGGTCCGGAACGACAATCCGTAGGCTTGTTTGATGCCGGCCCATTCCGGCCGCGAGAAGAATTCGTAATCGCCGGCGATCGACATCGACGGCGCGAGTGCCGCAAGATCGGCGATGGTGTGGATGCCGAGCGCTTCCGCACGCTGCTTCGGCATGATCAGCGCATAGGCGTTCGCAAAGCCGAGCTCGCCGAGCAGCGTGATGTCCTGTTTCGCCAGGATCGCCTTCAAGTCGGCCAGCAGCTCTTCGCGCGGCCGGATGTCGGTGTGATGGAACTGGTTGGCCCACAGCGTGCCGGAATAGTCGACATAGACGTCGATATCGCCGGCCTTGAGCGCATCGAAGATCACGCTGGAGCCGAGACCGGCGCGCGTGGTCGCGGACAGCCCGTCCGCGTTCAGCCGCTGCGCGATCAGGGCTGCCAGCACATATTGCTCGGTGAAGGTTTTCGCGCCGACGACATAGTTCGACGCCGAGCGCGCCATCGTCGGCACTAGCGTCGCTGCGACCAGCGCCGCGATGCCGACGGCGCCGAGCGCGGCGCGCAGCCGGCTGCGGTGGCGCAGGCCGTTCTCGATCAGCGCCAGGAGCTGGTCGACCGCGAGCGCCAGCGCGGCGGCGGCGAGGCAGCCGAACACGACGAACACCCAGTTCTGGGTCTGCAGCCCAGCAAAGATGTAATTGCCGAGGCTGGTCTGCCCGATCGGCGTCGACAGCGTCGCGGTGCCGATCACCCACACCGCCGCCGTGCGGATGCCGGCCATCATCACCGGCAGCGCCAGCGGCAGCTCCACCATGAACAGCGATTGCCGCGGCGTCATGCCGACGCCCTGCGCCGCCTCCGTCAGCGCCGGGTCGACGCCCGACAGGCCGGTGATGGTGTTGCGCAATACCGGCAGCATCGAATAGAGCGCGAGCGCCAGCACCGCCGGCAGGAATCCGAAGGCGGAGAAATCGAAGCCGAACCAGGACAGCGTCAGCGCCGCCAGCACGAGTAGCAGCGGATAGAAAAGCGCCAGCAGCGCGAGCCCCGGCACGGTCTGCACGATGCTGGCGAAGCCGAGCAGCGCGCCGCGCAGCAGCGGCCGGTTGCGCGCGACGATCGCCAGCGGCAGGCTGACGATGAGCCCGAGCGCGAGCGCAGCCAGGCTCACGCGCACATGGTTGCCGAGATAATCGGGCAGATGTGCGAGCGCCTCGGTCCAGCGCGGATCGGAAAACAGGCTCATGCGGCGCCGTCCCCCGGCAGCAATTTGCCGAGCCGTTCCGCCTGCCGCCGCGGCGTGTGCAGGAGTTTTTCGACGTAAGGGTCCGTGCTCTCAGAAAGCTCCACTGGGGTGCCCTGCGCCAGCAGCCTGCCTTCGTGCATGACGGCGACGCGGTCGGCGAGCAAAAGCGCCTCCGTCATGTCATGGGTGATCATGACGGTGGTCAATTTGAGCCTGCGGTGCAACTCGCGGAAATCATCGCCGAGCGCATCGCGGGTGAGGGGATCGAGCGCGCCGAACGGCTCGTCCATCAGCACGATGCGCGGCCGTGCGGCCAGCGCCCGCGCGACGCCGACCCGCTGGCGCTGCCCGCCGGAGAGCTCATGCGGCAGCCGCTCCCGATACTGCGCGCCATCGAGCTGCACCAGTTCGAGCAGTTCGTCGACACGCGCTGCGATCTCCGCCGCCGGCCAGCCGAGCAGCTTCGGCGTGATGCCGATATTGGCGCCGACGGCAAGATGCGGAAACAGCCCGCCGCTCTGGAAGACATAGCCGATGCGCCGCCGCAAGCGGATCGGATCGACATTGCGCACGTCCTCGCCTTCGACCATGACGCTGCCGCTGTCGGCCTCGATCAGCCGGTTGGCTAGCCGCAGCAAGGTGCTCTTGCCCGAGCCGGAGCGGCCGACGATGGCGAGGAACTCGCCCTCGGCAACCTCCAGCGAGACATCGTCGACGGCGACCACGCCGCCGTTGGCGAAGGTCTTGCCGACCTTGGTGTAGGCAATGAGTGGTCCGTTGGACAATGCCGTTCAAACCTCGCGCTGCGCCCCCATCCGGGAGATCACAGATCAACTAGCACGTCGCGATGCTGCGTTGAACTTGTCCGCACGAGAGGCTAAGGCATCCTCCCGAACAGGGAGGGAACGTGGTGGACAAGGCCAGGCCCACAGCCAAGCCAACAGCGGTGGCGCTCGAGGATGCGACGGTGGCGTTTCGCCTTGCGGACGCCCGCGTCTACACCGCCGTCGAGAAGGCGCGCCTTGCGGTCGCGCATGGCGAATTCGTGGCGATCGTAGGCCCCACCGGCTGTGGCAAGTCGACCTTGCTGAACGTGGCCGCCGGCCTGCTGAAGCCGGCCGCGGGCGCGGTCAGGATCTTCGACCAGCCGCTCACCGGATTGAACCGCGATGCCGGCTACCTGTTCCAGGCCGATGCGCTGTTCCCCTGGAAGACCGCGATCGACAATGTCGCGATCGGGCTCGAGATCAAGGGCACGCCGCGGCGGAAGGCGCTGGAACAGGCGCAGGCCTGGCTGACCTCGGTCGGGCTCGGGGCGTTCGCGAACCGCTATCCGCACATGCTCTCCGGCGGCCAGCGCAAGCGCGTCGGGCTCGCACAGGTCCTGATCCGCGATCCAAAAATCCTCTTGATGGACGAGCCGTTCGGCCCGCTCGATGCCCAGACCCGGCAGGTGATGGGCAATCTCCTGCTCGAACTGTGGACCGCCGACCGCAAGGCGGTGCTGTTCGTCACCCATGACCTGGAGGAGGCGATCGCGCTCGCCGACCGCGTCGTCATCATGTCGGCCGGCCCCGGCTCGCGCATCATCGGCGACTGGCGCGTGGAGCTGCCGCGTCCGCGCGATATCTTCGAGGTGCGGCTGGACAAGCAGTTTCACGAACTGCATCGCGAAATCTGGGGCGTGCTGAAGGAAGAGGTGATGAAGGGTTACGCGCAATCAACGCAAGCCGGGGGAGCCGACTGATGTCCCGCGCCGCGCTTTTGCTCTGCCAGGTCCTGGTCGCCGTCGTCGCGCTGGCGATGTGGCAACTCTTTGCCACCGTGCCGGTGTTCGGCCGCATCTGGCTTCCGCCGTTCTTCTTCTCCAATCCCATCGACGTCGTCAGCCAGATCGTCAAATGGTTCTCGACCGGCGTGATCTGGAAGCATCTTGCGATCACGCTGTGGGAATCGATCCTCGCTTTCGTGATCGGCTCGGCGCTCGGCATTCTGGTCGGCTTCTGGTTCGCGCGCCAGCCGCGCGTCGCCGCCGTGTTCGATCCTTACGTGAAGATGACGAACGCTCTGCCGCGCGTCGTGCTGGCGCCGATCTTCGCGCTCTGGTTCGGCCTCGGCATCTGGTCCAAGGTCGCGCTCGGTGTGACCCTCGTTTTCTTCATCGTGTTCTTCAACGTCTATCAGGGCGTGAAGGAAGTGAGCACGACCGTGCTCGACAATGGCCGCATGCTCGGCATGAGCGAGCGGCAATTGATGCGGCATGTCTATTGGCCGTCGGCGCTGTCGTGGATGTTCTCCTCGCTGCATACGTCCGTTGGCTTTGCGGTGGTCGGTGCCGTCGTCGGCGAATATCTCGGCGCCGCCGCCGGCCTCGGCTATCTGATCCAGCAGGCGGAGGGCGTGTTCGACGTCGCCGGCGTTTTCGCGGGCATGTTCGTGCTGTCGGCCTTCGTCATCCTGATCGACATGGCCGTGACGCTGGTCGAGCGGCGCCTGCTGGTCTGGCGGCCGACGGCGGCGCGCGAAGCGTAGAATCGTAGGGTGGGCAAAGGAGCGCAGCGACGTGCCCACCATCAAGTGCTCCGCTCGTGATGGTGGGCACGCTACGCTTTGCCACCCTACGGGAGCTGCGCCTCGCAATAACGCGGAGCTTCTCAACGCCCGCGCGCTGCTTTATCCTGCACCCCACGGAACGGAGACAATCATGAGGAAACTGTTTGGCCACTTAGCCGGCGCGCTGCTGGCGCTGGTGCTGACGTCGGGTCTTGCCGCAGCGCAAAGCAAGGTCACGATCGCGGTCGGTGGCGGCGCCTGCCTGTGCTATCTGCCGACGGTGCTCGCCAAGCAGCTCGGCGAATATGAGAAGGCGGGGCTCGCGGTCGAGCTGGTCGATCTCAAGGGCGGCTCGGATGCGCTGAAAGCCGTGCTCGGCGGCAGCGCCGACGTCGTCTCCGGCTATTTCGATCACTGCGTCAATCTCGCCGCCAAGCGGCAGGAATTGCAGGCCTTCGTGGTCTATGACCGCTATCCCGGCCTGGTGCTGGTGGTGTCGCCCAAGCACACCTCAGAGATCAATTCGATCAAGGACCTCGCCGGCAAGAAGGTCGGCGTCAGCGCGCCCGGCTCCTCGACCGATTTCTTCCTCAAATATCTGCTCAAGAAGAACGGGCTTGATCCCACCAGCGCCTCCGTGATCAGCGTTGGCCTGGGCGCGACCGCGGTCGCAGCGATGGAGCAGGGGCAGATCGATGCCGCCGTGATGCTCGATCCCTCCGTCACCGTCCTGCAGGGCAGCCATGCCGACCTGAAGATCCTGAGCGACACCCGCACCCAGCACGACACGCTCGCGGTGTTCGGCGGCGAGTATCCGGGCGGCGCGCTCTATTCGACCGCGGCCTGGGTCAAGTCACACGAGAAGGAGGCGCAGGCGCTCACCAATGCGATCCTCGCCACGCTCGCCTGGATCCATTCGCATTCGCCTGATGACATCATGGCCAAGATGCCCGAGGAGATGGTCGGCAAGAACAAGGAGCTCTATCTCGCCGCCCTGAAGAACACGATCCCGATGTATTCGGAGACCGGCAAGATGGACCCGAAGGGCGCCGACGCGGTGCTGGCGGTGTTCAGCGAAGGCTCGCCGGAGGTCGCCAAGGCCAATATCGACGTCAGCAAGACCTACACCAACAGGCTGGTCGAGCAGGCGAAGAAGACCACGGGGACGGGTGCGAAGTAAGCCCGCCTGATGACGCCACCTTCCATTCATCGGGTCACCTCGCTGGACCTCAAGGTGCAGCCATGGGCGTGGCCGTTCGCACAAGCGCGGCGCGCCGAGATCGATGCGCATTTCGCCGAGGCGCAGCGCGAACGGCCGAACCTCTGGAACGGCCGCGTGCTCCTGGGACGCAGCGCCGCGTTCGAAGGCGAGCGCTTGAGCGCGAGCTATTTCGAGACCGATTTCGCGAGCTTCCTCGCCTGGCGCGACTGGGGCTTTCCCGACAGAAGCGTGTTCAACGGCTTTGGCATGGGCGCGCTGCTCGCAAGCGACGGCGCGTTCGTGCTCGGGGAAATGGGCCATCACACCTCAAACCCCGGACGGGTCTACTTCCCGTCGGGCACGCCCGATCTCGACGACATCAGGGGCGACATGCTCGATATCGCCGGCAGCGTCGCACGAGAGGTGGAGGAGGAGACCGGGCTCACGCCCGCCGACTACCGCCCCGATGCGCATTGGGATTGCGTCTTCACCGGCGTCGCCATCGCCATGATGCGGATACTGTATGTCGACATGCCCGGCGATGCCTTGCGCGCGCGTATCGAAAGCAATCTCGCGCTGCAGGAAGAGCCCGAACTGGCGGCGATCCGCCTGGTGAGGGATTTTAGCGACTTCACCGCCACGATGCCGCGCTTCGTCACCGCGTTTATCGAGATGCATCTGAGCAAGTAAGAAAGGGCCCATGGGCAAGAAATCGAAGCTGCTGGCCGACGAGTTGAAACCTTTCGTGGCACCGTTCCGCGTCGACGGTTCGGACCACTTTCACCTCAAATCGCTCAAGACCAACGAGAAAGGCGGCATCGACAAGGTCGTGGGCGAGGAGATCATCGAGGCCAATCGCAGGCGGCTGAACGATTTCCAGGAGAAGCTCTACGCCCAGGACCGCTGGTCGTTGCTCCTGGTCTTCCAGGGCATGGATGCGGCCGGCAAGGACTCCGCGATCAAGAGCGTGTTCGAGGGCGTCAATCCGCAGGGCTGCGAGGTCAGCTCTTTCAAGCAGCCGTCGTCCAAGGAGCTCGACCACGATTTCATGTGGCGTTCGATGATCGCGCTGCCCGAGCGCGGCCGCATCGGCATCTTCAACCGCTCCTATTACGAGGAATGCCTGGTGGTGCGCGTGCATCCCGAAGTCCTCGCCAAGGAAAAGCTGCCGGCACGGCTCGTGACCAAGAACATCTGGCGCGAACGCTTCGAGGATATTTCCGCGATCGAGCGCTACCTCTCGCGCAACGGCATCGTGGTCCTGAAGTTCTTCCTCAACGTCTCCAGGCAGGAACAGCGCGCGCGCTTCCTGGAGCGGCTGGAGGAGCCGTCGAAGAACTGGAAGTTCTCGATGGCCGACGTCACTGAGCGCGCGCTGTGGCCCCGCTATATGGCCGCCTACCAGGACATGATCCGCCATACCGCAACCAGCGCCGCGCCCTGGCACGTCGTGCCGGCCGACCACAAATGGTTCGCCCGCGTGGTGATCGGCTCCACCATCGTCAGCGCGCTCGACAAGCTCGATCTGCATTTCCCGAAGGTCGACAACTCCGAACGCAGCGAATTCAAGCACGTCCGCGAGGCGCTGCTGGCGGAAGGGAAGGGTGGGGCGGGGAAGAAGGCAAAGTAGGCCACCGCTGTCATTCCGGGGCGCGCCTCTTGGCGCGAGCCCGGAATCCATCAGGCCGCAGGCGCAGGTGGCGAAATGGATTCCGGGCTCGATGCTTCGCATCGCCCCGGAATGACGGCGGCCCCGTATTTAGGTCAGCCCCGCTGACCATCTTTTTACCGTTGCGGCGGGGCGCTCTCTTCGTCTAGAAACGCGCTCGGAGATGGCCTCGGCAACCAACCGTCAACGGTTTTGACCGAGGATTTGGCCTCCAAAGGGTACTGGCAATGCTGATTCGCAGCGAAAACGATGGAATCCTGACGGGAACGGCACAAGTTGCCCCCGCGATTCCGGCTGCGTCGCTGCCGACCCTCCTTCTTGGCGGGATTCTGCTTCTTATCGGCCCCTGAGGGCCGTCTGGGCGGTTGCGCCTGGGCACTCAGGGGTTGCGTGAGAACACCAGAAACCCTTTAGCGCTCAGTGATAAGATAGCGCGACCGACCCAAAGGAACTTTGCAGATGACCATCGCCAACAAGTCCGAGAAGGACCGCGTAATCATTTTCGACACCACGCTGCGTGACGGCGAGCAGTGCCCCGGCGCCACCATGACCTTCGAGGAAAAGCTCGAGGTCGCCGAGCTGCTCGACGAGATGGGCGTCGACGTCATCGAGGCCGGCTTCCCCATTACATCGGAAGGCGACTTCCAGGCGGTCAGCGAGATCGCCCGCCGCTCCAAGAACGCCGTCATCGCCGGTCTGTCCCGCGCCCATCCGAAGGACATCGACCGCTGCGCGGAAGCCGTGAAATTCGCCAAGCGCGGCCGCGTCCACACGGTCATCGCGACCTCGCCGCTGCATATGCGGGTGAAGCTGAACATGACGCCGGAACAGGTGATCGAGACCTCGATCGCCAACGTCAGCCGCGCCCGCAACCAGATCGACGACGTAGAATGGTCGGCCGAGGACGGCACCCGCAGCGAGATGGATTTCCTCTGCCGCATCGTCGAAGCCGTGATCAAGGCGGGTGCCACCACGGTGAACATCCCCGACACCGTCGGCTACACCACGCCCGACGAGTACACCCACTTCATGCGCACGCTGATCGAGCGCGTGCCGAACTCCGACAAGGCGATCTTCTCGGTCCACTGCCATAACGACCTCGGCATGGCCGTGGCGAACTCGCTGGCCGGCATCGTCGGCGGTGCCCGTCAGGTCGAATGCACCGTCAACGGCATCGGCGAGCGCGCCGGCAACGCCGCGCTCGAAGAGATCGTGATGGCGATCAACGTGCGCAACGACAAGTTTCCGTACTGGAACAGGATCGACACCACGCAATTGACCCGCGCCTCCAAGCTGGTGTCGGCGGCGACCTCGTTCCCGGTGCAGTACAACAAGGCGATCGTCGGCCGTAACGCGTTCGCGCATGAGAGCGGCATCCACCAGGACGGCGTGCTGAAGGATGCCTCCACCTACGAGATCATGCGGCCCGAAATGGTCGGCCTGAAACAGTCGTCGCTGGTGCTCGGCAAGCACTCCGGCCGCCATGCCTTCGTCCACAAGCTGGAGGAGATGGGCTACAAACTGGGCCCGAACCAGCTCGAGGATGCGTTCGCGCGGATGAAGGCGCTCGCCGACCGCAAGAAGGACATCTATGACGAGGACATCGAGGCGCTGCTCGACGAGGAGATCGCCGCCGCCTACGACCGTATCAAGCTGACCTCGCTGACCGTGATTGCCGGCACCCATGGCCCGCAGCGCGCGACCATGAAGCTGGATGTCGACGGCCAGACCCGGATCGAGGAAGCCGAGGGCAACGGCCCGGTCGATGCCGTCTTCAACTGCATCAAGCGCCTGGTGCCGCACGACGCCAAGCTCGAGCTCTACCAGGTGCATGCGGTGACCGAAGGCACCGACGCGCAAGCCGAAGTCTCGGTGCGCCTCGCCCATGACGGTCGCTCGATGACCGCGCGCGCCGCCGACCCGGACACGCTGGTGGCGTCGGCGAAGGCGTATCTCGGCGCCCTCAACAAGATCGTCATGAAGCGCCAGCGCGACATCCCCGCGGCGGTTGCGGGCTGATAGCGTCTCGATCACCGCGAATCGTAGGGTGGGCAAAGCGAAGCGTGCCCACCATTTACGGCCGGTGCAAGGGAAGGTGGGCACGCTGCGCTTTGCCCACCCTACGGCTTCGGTGTGAACGCGAGTCTCCGCATTAACCTTAATCCCTGATCTTTTCCGTTCACTGTTCCGAGGCGCTCACTTCCGCCGCCAAGCCGCCGCATTGAAACTTAGCCTTCGATCTCCGATGAAACGCGAGATCAGATGAGGGCGGCTCTCATCCTTGTTGGCCTCGGTACGCTTGCGGTGATGGAGATGCAGACTCCGCCGCGCGCGACGAAGTCTGTCGAGACCCAGCCTGCCCAGGCAACCCTGAGCTTCGCGGCATCTGGCGATACGCTGACCGCAGCAGACCGCAACGAAATCCCGCACACGCAACAGCAGGCATCGGCTCAGCAGATTTTTTCGCCCGAACCAATCGCACCGCCGGTTCAATCCGCTGCGGCTGCACCGGAACCCGCGCCGATCGTTGAACCGCCCGAGCGCGCAGTCCCCGCCGCAAAACCCGCTGTCGTGCTGCCGAAACCTCGACCGAAGCAACTGCCCAAGCACGAGCTTGCCAAAGCAACGGCAAAGACCACGCGTTCCAAACCGACTGTCGAGGCCAAGTCCTGTCAGCCCGGCGCCTTCGACGGCCTGTTCAAAGCATTGAGCCTGCCACTGGGATGTCAGACCTAGCGCAACAATCCTTTGCCTTCGAGGGCGTGGCTGACGGCAGGCCGCGGCACCCCATGCCCAGGTCGATGCCGAAGTCCATGCCCACGTCGAAGCCGGCAGGCCGCGCAGTTGAAATCAGGCCGCCTGACCCGGATGAGCGTCGGACCATGGTGCGGACGCGGCAATGGTGGTCGGTGGAAGTCATTGCCATCCTGCTGGCGATAGCGATCGCGTTCGGCGTCACGGCAAGCCTGTTGTTGTTTCGCGACGTTCAGTTGAAGGACGAGGCGATCGACCAGGCCGCGATCAGGGCGCTGGTCGAGCGCATCATCACGGCTGAATCAAACGGCGACCCGAATGCCAGGAACAAGCGCTCGAGCGCGATCGGAGCCGCTCAGTTTCTCGACGACACATGGCTCGAAGCCGTTCGAAGACACCGACGCGATCTGGTCCAGGGACGCAGCGACAAGGAAGTGCTGGAGCTGCGTCGAGATGTCGGGCTTGCCCGGGAAATCACCGCACGCACGATCGAGCGAAATGCCGCGATGCTGAGCAAGCGCGGCCTGCCGATCACGCCGGGTTCTCTCTACCTCGTGCATTTTGCCGGACCGGCAGGCGCGGTGGCGTTGCTGACCGCGGCGGAAAACGCCGACGCCGCTTCCCTTATGGCCGCCGCCGACGTGACGGGCCGCACCACCCGCGAGAAGCTGGTCAATGCCAATCCGTTCCTCAAGATGCTGACGGTGGGCGATCTCAAAACCTGGGCCGATCGCAAGATGGCGGTGGGTGGTTCACCAGGGCGCTCGTGAATCCATTGCGTCACCAACCTCTCTCATTCCGGGGCGCGACGAAGTCGCGAGCCCGGAATCCATTCGTCTACTTGCGTAAGCTGCAAAATGGATTCCGGGCTCGATGCTATCGCATCGCCCCGGAATGACAGTTCCGTCATTGCGAGCGTAAGCCAAGCAATCCATGCCTCCGCTTGCGACACTATGGATTGCTTCGCTCCGCTCGCAATGACGATGTGGATACTTTGGGTGCGACAAATCAACCCGACGGGCAAATCAGCAGAAACGTGTCCATCCCTCACGCGAAAAATAATCCGCTTTCGCCGTCGGGCAAATCAATGATTTAACTCCGCGCGTCTCACCCGAATGAGGGGCGGCTCGCGATCGTCACGAACGTTGCGGTGAGATGCGGTGGACGCGGGTGTCGCGACTGACGAGCGTGACATCAG